>JAJYYI010000006.1 GCA_021801125.1 Deltaproteobacteria bacterium
TGAACGAGCGGTTCATCGCGCGGCACATGATCACCGAGAGGATAAAGCCCGAGGAGCCGTCCAGGGCGCCGGCGACAATCAAAAGCTTGCTGTCGAGCACGAAGCCCATCGCGGCGGCGGATAGCCCGGCGTACGAGTTGAGCAGCGAGATCACGGTGGGCATGTCGGCGCCGCCGATCGGGATGATCATCAAGACTCCGAAGACCAGCGGAATCAGGATGATAATCGGGAAGAGATGGGTCGCGGCGGGATGGAAAATAAGATAGGCGCCGACGGCGATCGCGACCCCCAGCACCGAGAGGTTCACCACGTTCTGCCCGCGGTAGGTGATGGGACGCTGAGGCAGTATCTCCTGTAGCTTGCCCGCCGCCATCAGGCTGCCGGTGAAGGTAAGCGAGCCCAGGATTACCTCCATGGTCAACGCGAGCATCATGAAGGGCGAGATGTTAGGCGTATCGAGGTAGAATTCGGCGGTTCCCACCAGCGCAACGGCAAACGCGCCGAAGGCGTGGCTGAGCGCGGTTCGCTGCGGCACGGCCGTCATCTGCACCAGGCCGAGCGGAACGCCGATCGCCGCGCCGGCCGCAAACGCGAGGAGAATCCAGTGGTAGGCGACGATCTGCCGGCTGAACAAGGTCGCGCCGATCGCCAGGGCCATGCCGATCTCACCCGCCAGCACCCCGCGCCACGCGGTGCTCGGCGCGCTGAGCCAGCGCAGCGACAAGATGAACAGCGCGACCGCCACGATGTAGGTCAGTTCGATTAGCTGTTCGGTCATGGCTTTTTCTGCTCGCGCTTTTTGAACATCCGGAGCATCCGGTCGGTGATTAGGAAGCCGCCGACCACGTTGCTCATCGACGCTACGATAGCCAGCGTTCCGAGCACGGTGCCGATTGCGTTGCGCTGCTGGCCGGCGATCACGATTGCGCCGACCACGGCGATCGCGTCGAGCGCGTTGGTCAGCGACATCAGCGGCGTATGCAGCAGCGGCGAGACACGCCGGATTACCTCGAAGCCAATAAAGCCCGCAAGTACGAAGACGTACAGGCTCGCGATCATGTCGGAGGTCATGATTTGGTCTCCCGGGTCAGGCGCCTGGTTAAGCGCCGGGCTGTTCAGGGTGTGGGGAGAGCAGGTCGCGCACCCGAGGATGCACCACCTCGCCCCCGCGCGTGACAAGAGTTTCTCGCGTAATCTCGTCGTCCATGTTCACGATGATTTTGCCGTCCTTGATCAGATGAAGAATAAAGGCGGTCAGGTTGCGCGCGTACATCAAGCTCGCATGGTTTGGGGTGCTGCTCGCGAGGTTGAAAAAGCCGATGATCGTGACGCCATGGTACACCGTGACCTGGTTGGGGACGGTCGCCTCGCAGTTGCCGCCGCGTTCCGCCGCCAGGTCCACGATTACCGACCCGGGCGCCATGCCCGCGACCATCTCGCGCGTCACCAGAACCGGTGCTTTTTTTCCCGGCACAACGGCGGCGGTTATGACCACGTCGCTCTCCGCCACCACGCGCGCCAGCAACTCGCTCTGCCGGCGGTAGAAGTTCTCGTCCTGGGCACGCGCGTATCCGCGCGAGTCCTGCGCGTCCTGGGCCTCGATTTCCAGTTCGACGAAGCGGCCGCCGACGCTTTGCACCTGCTCCTTGGCGGCAGGACGTATGTCATAGGCCGAGACCACTGCGCCAAGGCGCCGGGCGGTGGCGATCGCCTGCAATCCGGCCACGCCGGCGCCGACCACGAGCACGCGCGCGGGTGAGATCGTACCCGCCGCCGTGACCAGCATCGGCAACATGCGCGGCAGCGTGTCCGCTGCGACAAGCACCGCCTTGTAGCCGCATACCGTCGCCATCGAGGAGAGCGCGTCCATCGGCTGCGCTCGCGTAATCCGCGGCATCAGCTCGATCGCAAACGCGATAGCGCCTGTAGCGGCGATCTCCTGCACAGTTTCAGGAGAGCCCAGCGGACGCAGAAAACCGACTAGAAACTGGTCGCGGCGCAAAAGCTTGAGGTCGTCGTGCCCCGTGCGGTCGTTCGCGCCGTGACAGAGAACCTGAAATACCACATCCGCGCGACCAAAGACCTCCTCGCGGCTCGACGCTATCTTGGCGCCCTTTTCCGTATAAGCCGCGTCCGGCCATCCGGCGGCCACGCCTGCGTCGGCTTCGACGATTATCTCGCAGCCGGCCTTGAGCAGCGCGGGCAGCGCGGTAGGCACAAGGGCCACGCGACGCTCGCCTGGAAAGCTTTCCTTAGGGACACCAATGATCATCACCTTGTCTCCCAGGGTTATGAACGGACCTGCGCGGTAGACGCGACGCGGATGCCGCCTTGGGCAGATCCTGCGCGCCGAACGCATGGCGGGAGCACGCCGCGCGGCGACCGACCGCATACCATCTGCGGCCTTCCGGCGCTCAGGCGGCGGCGCTCACCCAGATTGATTAAGTGAACTAACGAACCGCGAAGGCCTAGCCGAAGGTGGGTCGGCGAGCGAAGACTTCGCCCCGGCCCGGGTGCGTAACCTAGCCTCGAAGCATTTTCATCGGTGCTGTCCATCGGCGCTAATTGTTTTGGCCCGGCTCGGCGGCAGCGCGGCGGAGGTTCGCGCTCGACGTTTTTTGATTTGGCACGCGTGGACCCGTAGGCGTCAAGCACGCGATGAAGATTGCACGGTTACGGTTTGATCTTTTGGAACCGCGACCTTACGCTCCGGCTGCGGGCCGGGTTCCGAACCTATATTTTTCGCATCTATCGTATGCGTCGTTGTGGGACGAGATCAACAAAGCCCTTGCGGTGCGAGGGTATGAAAGGTGCTTGCATGGCCCAACCTGCGCGCCGAAGGATATCGCGGCGGTTGCGCCGTCAGCGAGCCTGTTTTGACTTTCTCAAAATGCGTTTGCTTTGCGTGAGCTTCGGAAGGGTAACTTCGAACAATCCGGCGACGAATTCGGGTCCACTGAGTCGGCAAATAGCAGCCTCCGGTTAAGCTTTTCATATTGCATAATTGGGAGGAAAATATTAATTTAGTCTCACTAATGAAACGCTTGGGCGGGTGCGGTATTCCTCGCTATCCAAAAGCGTTTTCAAGGCGGCTGCGCGAATATGGAGAGCATCGATCACGGAGCTACCAGACACAAGGGTGAAGCGAAATCCACAGTTCGCCGTGCGAGCGCGCACGCTGAGCCGCTTGGGCTCGAAGCGGACATTTTGCTGCCAAGCCAGTTCTATGCACTGCGTGGTGGCCGCTCCTTGAGCGGCGAACAGCGTCTTATGCTGGCGATCCTCGCCGACGCTATTAATATCTTTCAGGGCTTTCAGGCGGCGGGTGAGATTCCGAGGGGCAGGCTTTTTCGCGAAGCCGAAGAGTGGCTGTTCACCTCGGACGAACGATGGCCGTTTTCTTTCGTTACGGTGTGTGACGCCCTGGGCATAGAGCCTCAGGCGCTTCGCCGCCATCTACGGGCGCTCGAGCGAGATATTCGCTCCGGCGCTCGAAGTGCGGATTCCTTTCGGCTGCGTCTAAAGGAATCTAATCGCGCCCAGCATATGACGGTAAACCGCGAGCGGGCCCATCGCCGTCGTCACCATTCTTTGGCGAACTAGCCGCGCTGGCGGCTTGCCGAATCGCTGCCCTTGTATTCAGGTAGGGCACTCTATCAACCCGACCAACGTGTTGAAACCGGATGGGTCGAAAGCCGTTGACAAGGGTCGTGCGGGTTCGGACTCGTGTCTCTTTGCCTGGCGGTATGCGCAAACTCTGTACACAGGTCGGCCAAGTCCCCGTTTATAAAGATGACGTGCTCGGGCTCGGGAAGGTTAAATGGAGCCGCAGACCCTAAGGCGCACGCGTTGACTCAAGCCAGGTGGCCTTCTTATCCTAGTGTGCGGGGACTGGAAGGCCGAATATGCGAATGCTTCTGCCTAATTTGACGCTGCGTAGAGAAATCGATCGAAATCTAACGCTGTTTTTCCGAAATCATCGACCAGGCGCCTTCAACCGTGCTATCTCACGGTTTTGCCAGTTTTACCACGTCCGTCGCCCGAAAATTGAATGGTACGCCTCCCTCGACTGGGGTAAGACGGCAGGTAAAACGTACGAAAACGGCGAAATTCACCTTTTGCACCCGCTCCATTGGAAGCGCGGCCGCATCTACAACCGAGAGCGGATGTGGATTCAAACCGTCTATCACGAGCTGGGTCACTATCTGCTCTGGACCGACCCGGAAAATAAGGCGGATGCCTTCAGCCGCCGTATGGTGCGCGGTCTGCGCCGCATCGCCACGCGCAGCGCTGGTTCGTCGGTGCGACGAGGCAGGGCGTCGCCCGCGACAACCTTGGGGATCAAGACGCGCAAGGGCGCGGCTGGTCGCTTGAAAACCAAGCGTGCGAAGAAGCTCTCCAGAGCGTAGGCTTTCACGGGTGGACACCCCGAGTGAACGCGAAGTCTAACCCCGACAGTCGCTGGTGGGTTGAGACCAGCGTCAAGCGACCGAAGTCACCCACATCGCAGGGGTCGAACGCGAGCGCGCCGGTAGGCGCCCGATTTTACGCCGTCGCTAATGGCTACAACCAGGAGCAGGCCAAGGAGCACCTGACCGACAACAATTTGCGTTTGGCCCGCCAAGCCGACCCGCCGCCCGGAGATTGGGCCTACGTGGCGTTGACCGACGAGCGTAGTCGCGACCGGATCCTGAGCCGCTTGAGGCGGGAGTTCACGATGCCAAAGCAGGCGCGCGGGGTCATTATCGATCACGGACGTCTCGCCCGCCTCCTGATATGCGGCCCGCAACTGGAAGATTGGATGATCGACGTGCGACTGGCCTCGGAGGCCTCCATTGACGTTTACGTTTGGGGCACGCTTTACCGGGAGCGATTGTTCAAGCGCTCCCGCGACGCTCTAAGGCAAGCCCAGCAATGGGTGCAAAGTCTGCTTGCCCACCCGCCGTCGCGCGACGACGCGATACGGGGAGCGGTCCTCTAGAGCAACAATTACGGATCGAGAAAGCGGCGGACGCAACTCAGCCTGGTCGGCGCAAAAGCTACGCGTACTGCTCCACTTTGGCGGGCGAGCGGCGCAATCTCAGGGCACACGGCCTCGTCGCTACCTGAGTAGCGGTTATCGCAGCTTGCACTTGGTCGTGTCCACCTAGCGACAAGGGCGTGGTCGGGTAAGTAGCCCCTTAGACGCGAACTTCGTGCACACGCCTTGCAAGCGGCCGGCGTGCTGACGCCTTGCTCGCAGGCTCGCTTTTGTGACGCGACATTCTTTCGGAGGAGTAGTCTTCCGAAGCCTCGATTACCGGAGACTCCCCTCTTTCATGCCGCTGCCCCAGTTCGACGACCTTGCGCTCTTTCCAATTGCGTAGTCCGCGGCGCAGGTATTCAGGATTGATATCGAGCATCTCGCACACGTTGTCAAAGGAGAACACCCAGCGCTTATCTTCCAGGTTGATCCATTCCTCGGCGTCGCGGAAAAGCTTTTGGCCTTTGCTGGTAGTCGAGGTAAGACACTTCATATAGCATTCTACGGCATCTTCTAAGACGCTTAAGACGAGCCGCTTTTCGCCTTCAAGCAGATGCTTGCGGCGCATCGCCTCGAAATACTGGATAGGCAAAAGCGTGTCGGGCTCAAACAAGCCAGGCAAGCGCTCGTCTAGGGCTTCTTTTTCCTGCATAGTCCCTTTATCCTTCGCGAATATGTCCGTGTTTTGTTCGTCCACGGCGACATTCCTCGATCTCAAGTGACGACCGAGTTACCGATTGTATTCAACATCTGGTGTTTGCTGACTCGTTTCGTGACGCCCAGGGCGAGCGACCGGGACGCTTCCCGTTGGTCAGCATTCACCCGTTCTCAGCAGTCGAGACTTGTTCGGCTCGATTTATATTCGGAGGAGAGTGGCGATCTCGGCCCTGGATCAGTCCTGTTCCTGCTCTTGATATAGCTCATGCCAGGCCATTTGAATAGCCTCGAGGAAGGATTCGTTGGATCCGGCCGGATCGTCGTCGAACTCGTCCAGGTCTATGACCCACTGTCGTAAGTCGGTGAAGCGCACGTCCAGCGGATTGAGCCCCGGATGGTTTTCCGCAAGCAGTTCAGCAATTTCTTGTGCATCCTCCCACTTAAGCGCCATTATCTCCCCTCCGCAGCGTCAGACAGTTTTAGTCGACTCACCCTCTTTATTCAACCCTTCGTAAGGGTCGCGCAGGAGCCGAAAGGCTAGCGAATCTTTTTAATCCGAGACCTCGTCCACCGATTTTTGCTGCAGCGCCGCTTTAATTGCCTGTTCCATTATGCGATGGGCAAACGGCGTGCTGATTTCGTTAAGCTCCTCGGTCAGGCGCTGGATCGAGTCTCGGTCCTGGCCCGACAGAGCCGCCTTTAGACGTTCTGCTGCCGCCGTACAGCGCGCGCGTTCGTCGGCGTCGATCAGGTCGGGATACTGTTCCAGTTGGGTGGTTAACGCGTGAAGAATTTGTTCGCTCTCGTTGCGGGCCGCGATAAGCATACGCTGTTCGATGTCTTCTTCGCCATGATCGATCGCCTCCTCGAGCAGACGCTCAATCTCCTCTTCGGTTAGCCCGTAACTCGGTTTGACGTCGACGGAATGCTCGAGCCCGGTGCGTTCGTCGCGTGCGGCGACGTTGAGTATCCCGTTGGCGTCTATCATAAAGGTCACTTCAATACGCGGAACGCCCGCAGGCTGCGGTTGGATCGGGCCCAGCTTGAAGCGCGCCAGGCTGCGGCAGTCGCGCGCCAATTCGCGTTCCCCTTGCACGACGTGGACGTCGACGTGAGTCTGGTTGTCGACGGCCGTGGTAAATCTCTCCTTGACGCTGGTCGGGATGGTGGTATTGCGGTGGATCAGGCGCTCCATAATCCCGCCCATCGTTTCGATTCCTAAGGACAGCGGAACGACGTCAAGCAGCAGCACGTCTCCTTGCTTGCCCATCAGGACGCCGGCCTGCACGGCCGCGCCCATCGCCACCACCAGGTCGGGGTCGAGCGAGCACAACGGCTCGCGGCCGAAAAACTCGCCTACGCGCCGGCGAACCAACGGTACACGCGTGGCGCCGCCCACCAGGACGACAGCGTCAAGTTCAGCGGCTTGCAGCCCCGCGTCCTTAAGCGCGAGGCGGCAGCACTCCAGTGTGCGTTTGACGAGCGGTTCAATGAGGCCTTCGAACTCCTCGCGCGAGACCGTCATTTCCACGCGGTGGCCGCCAAGGTCAAAATCGATTCGCACGTCGGGAGCG
>JAJYYI010000144.1 GCA_021801125.1 Deltaproteobacteria bacterium
GTGGTTCAAACTGACCCATCGCGACATGGGTCCGCGCTCGCGCTATCTCGGCCCGGAGGTTCCCGCGGAAGAGCTGATATGGCAGGACCCGGTCCCTACGGTCAACCACAAGCTGATCGACGCGAAGGACATCGCCGCGCTCAAAGCCAAAATCCTCAGCTCAGGCCTGTCAATCTCGCGACTGGCCTATACCGCGTGGGCGTCGGCGTCCACCTTCCGCGGCTCCGACAAGCGCGGCGGCGCAAACGGGGCGCGCATCCGCCTTGCGCCGCAGAAGGACTGGGAGGTCAACCAGCCCGCCCAACTGGCCAAGGTGCTGGCAACCCTTGAAGGCATCCAGAAGGAGTTCAACACCGCGCAGTCCGATGGGAAGAAGGTGTCCCTTGCGGACCTGATCGTCCTTGGCGGTTGCGCAGCCGTTGAGCAAGCGGCGAAGAACGCCGGACACAAGGTGGAGGTCCCCTTCGCCCCCGGCCGTACGGACGCGACGGCGGAGCAGACGGATGTGGAATCCTTCGCCGTACTCGAGCCGATAGCGGACGGATTCCGCAACTACGCCAAGAACGGATGCGCCAGCCGGGCGGAGGAGCTGTTGATCGACAAGGCGCAATTGCTCACCCTGACGGCGCCTGAGATGACGGTTCTCGTCGGCGGGATGCGCATGCTGAACGCAAACTTCGGACAGTCGCGACATGGTGTCTTCACAAAGCGTCCAGAGACGCTGACCAACGACTTCTTCGTCAACCTCCTGGACATGAGCACCGAATGGACACCGACCTCTGAAGCCCGCGAGGTATTCGAGGGCCGCGATCGCGCGACAGGCGAACTGAAGTGGACCGCTACCCGCGTCGACCTGATCTTCGGTTCGAACTCGGAGTTGCGCGCGCTTGCCGAAGTCTACGGCGCGTCCGACGCCCAAGCGAAGTTCGTGGCCGACTTCGCGGCCGCCTGGAGCAAGGTGATGAATGCTGACCGCTTCGACCTCGCCTGATTCCGGCTGAGCGGTCTCCTTTCGAGGATTTCCAGAGCGCAGCCTCGACCCAACATTTCGTTATCTGAATGAGGTCGAGGCTGCGCAAAACCCACCACGCCTTAAAAAGCCGAGAATTAGGCAAAAGAGCAGCGTCTCGAAACAACTTGAACCTAAAGGTGGAATTGCGAACCGAGTCGAGGTCAGATCGGCAAACGCAGTAGCCGCGCAATCGAGGATTAACTTTGCGTGGGGATTATGTTGCTGAACCTGCCGCTCCGCTTGCGCAATTCGAGGCTTCTATCCTTTACGCCGTCGTTCAATCCGACGATCTGGCCAGCGTAAAACAATCGAGAGCCGGGCGCTACAACTCATGCGAGCCGGCCGCCGATCGTCCACGACTGTGAGCTTGTCTTGCCGCCGTCGGGTAAAAAGTGAATGTGAGCCCCGGCGCTTTGCGTCTTCCCTCCCGCCTCGGAGCACGACGCCGGTAAGCTCGCCGTACACCGGCACGCTGCTTATACCTTCCGCGCTAAGTTTTTTGCGTAAGCGGCTTCTCGGCCGGCTTCACCCTATGCTCGGCGGGCCGTTCAAACTATGCTGGTCGTTGAGGGTGAGAGCGGACTCATGTATCAGGCACGAACCCGACGCTCATGCTTGGTCATCATCGCGCTGGCGATCGTGATGACTTTCGCCACGACCGCGCCTGCTCAGCTCCTCGGAGGACCCGGCTCATTGCTAGGCCGCCTGCGCGAGAAAAGAAGCAACAAGGACACCTCCATCCATTATGACCCTGCCGTGCTCAGCCCTGGCGTATCGCGCCAGCAAGTGATCGCGGCGTTCGGCAAGCCCAACGCGACGCAGGGCGAAGGCACAGCGCGAGAGGACGTTTACGCCTTTTTTCCCGATGGAGCGAAGTTTGTGGAACCGCGGATGAGCGCAGGCACGATCGCCGCCGGCGTCTTCACCGGTGGAATGTCGCTCGCGGTCAGGCAGGCCCGGATCATGATCCAAGAGAACCAGCTCACACTTTACCATGTCAGTTACGACGTTCAGGACAGGATCGAATCGGTGCGTACCGTCCCTCCGGAATTGGCCACACCTCCGCCAGCCGCACCGGGCAACGTTAACCCATAGCGCGGTCGGCAAGCGGTACGAATAGTTGAGGCCGCCACGCTTTTGCGCAGCAGGAAATGGCGAGAGCGGAAGACGAATCTTCGCCATACAGCCGCCCTCGCTGGCGCAAGCAGCGGCGCGGAAATGGGGAGACGATCGTCGGCGAGGGACCGTGAGCGGCAAACGCGGAAAAGACCGGCAGGCCGGCGACATCGCAGTGGCCGTTGCACCGGATAAATCAAAATCCAGCCGGCATAGCGCGGCTGGCTGACGCTTGTTCTGAGAATAAGGTCGAGCCTGCCGACGTGCGCGACGTATTCGTTCGCAGCGGCCTTGAAGCGTTCGAGCGGTTGGTCTTCCTTTGGTTTCGATGCGATAAATCTAGCGATCTCAAGTTGCGCCGCTTGAGATCCCAACACCCAGGCCGCCGCCTCTGTGCCGTGCGCGACTTGGGCGAGCACGGCGGCCACGTCGGTGAACGCGCAACAACCGGTAAAGTACGCGGTCGCGACGCTGCAGCAAGCTCAAGCCACCAAGACGCAGGCGCGAAGTGGCCCAGGTGAGCGTCGGAAAAATGAGAAGGCGCAGCTTAGGCTGCACACTAAAAGCGTATACTAGGCTGTAACCCATGATCGATTGGACGGATTGCAGGTCCTGCTATATCGGAAACTCGGCTTCGAAGGGAGGTGATCATGCGGGACAAGTTCTGGAAAGTCACGCTGCTTAACTGGGTGTTGCTCGCGGCCGCCGCCAACAGCACTCCCACCCAGCCGAACTGGAAGATTGCCGGCAATTTTGGCACCGCAACAGATTGCGTGGCGGCGATTGGCGAAAACCTCGCGGCGAAGTCGGTTATGGGCGGCATCGCGAGTTGGGCAAGCAGCGAAATGGGGACGGCTTCGGGCACCACTTCCAACCCCCCATCCAACGTTACGCCGCTGGTCTGCGTACCGGCCAACCATCCATGGGCCACTAGCCTCGCAGGCGCGGCGCCCAGCGGCCAGGGACAAAGCGCGCCGCCGAACGCGCAACCCACCCACTAAGCGGCGAAGGACACCCTTGACAGCGAATAACCGTTCGCGGCGCCGGCGTCACGCCGGTCGGTCTGCTGCTTCGCCCTCGTTCGCTTACCGGATTTTAATCAAGCTGCCTCCTACCTAAAGTTGCGAACTTGGCGCTTCACCCATTAACCTCAACCTCTGCCCAAAAAGCCTTCAAACTCTTGCCAAACGGACGCTTTTTAACTATCCGTTTTTTGGGTCGAAATTCCGCAACGCGAACCAAGATCAACGCTCTACCTGCACGCCACGCTCGTGGCAGCGTTTGGCTTTCAGGTCTCGGATTAGAGTTGCGCGACGGACTGGTGCGAAAAAAATTCGATCAGCACAGCAGCGAAACGGCGATCATCGCTGGCGCAATTGCTTTGGCAAGCTGGAGAAATAGCAATAAAACAATAAGCTTTTTTAAAAGATCGTAGGAAGAGACGGGAAGAGAAAGTTGAGAAAATAACAGCTCGGTTGAGCTGTCTTTGTTGTTGAGGTTTTGCAGATGATCAGCAACACGAGCCGCCTTCAGGCCATGATTTTCGTTTTCCTTCCAATTTTTGCTTTAATCTTGTTCGGTTGTCCGCAGGCGACAATCACTCCGTCTCACACTCCTTCGACTTCGATCGGAACGGCAGGCCGCCCGCAGCGCATAGTAGTTTATCCTTTTGAGGTTTCAGCGGAACACATAACCGAAAACCAGGGGCCTATTCAGAGAGCTCTGCGTGCAACTAAGAGCGACGATGAGCAGCGGCAGGGGCGCCTCAAGACCGGACTGGACGTAGCGAACGAGTTGGCCCAGGACCTGGTCAAAGGGCTCCAGGGTCTTGGATTCAATGCGGAGAGCGTGCCGCGTGGCACGCCGGTGAGCGGCGAAGCGATGATAATCGACGGGCGGATCCTGAACGCTAACGAAGGCAATCGCGCGCGGCAAGTGATCATAGGATTCGGCGTGGGCGCTTCCTCGCTTGAGACGGAGGTCAATGTGTCGCAGGTATCCGCTGGCGGCACTCTCGTTCATGTGATGAGCTTCAAGACGCACGCGGATAGCGGAAAAATGCCGGGAGCGGCGCTGACGATGGGCGTGGGCGGAGCAGCGCAGGGAGTAGTGGCGGCGGGGGGCGCCTCGGTAGCACAGGGAGCCGTGAAGACCTACACCTCCATGCTCAGCAGGCTGGCGGACAACAGCACCAAGCAGATTACCGCTTACCTGTCGCAATACTTCGCGGCCAAAGGCTGGATCTCGAGCGACCAGGCCCAGAAGGTGTCGATGACCAAGTAGCGCCTAATTTTTTCGCTTGTCCTTAGCCTCCCGCACGTAGCGATAGGCGCTCCTACCGTCCGAGCCGAAGGCGGAACGCGCTTTAGCGGACAGAATTCGCCAAGCGGCGCGAGATCCTATCCCCTTCGACTCCAACGATAAAGTTGGACCGCTGGTGGCCTCGTCAAAAGAACGTCGGCCGCGCCACGGGCCGACGATCAGCGCCGTTGCGCTACGGCTGACTTCGGTGCCATAAGTGGCCTGCCGGAGGAGGCGAAGGCGAAATTTGGGCGAGAGCTCGGGAGGCAAACGCCGTACGAATGATGATGTAGTTCTCCATTACGATCGAGGCCGGAAATAAGGCCGTTCGAGCAAAGGCGCTTGGACCGTTTTTAGAGAGAGTGCTCGGCGAGTTGAAGCCCGAAGCCACGTACTTTACGACCTCCGCCACCGGGGAACGCGTAGGCTTCATGGTCTTTGACATGAGCGATCCGTCGCAACTTCCTGCCGCAGCTGAACCATTTTTCCTCGCATTCAACGCGCGCGGGACCTTAGCCCGGTGATTTACGCGCAGGTTTTTGCCAAGGCGGCTGCCGGAATCAAGAGAGCTGTCGAGGCTAATCCGAAGCGATCATTGCAACTCTGACGCCCTTGCTCGACCTTACGCTTCGGCTGGGAGTATGGGTCGCTCATGTCCCGTTGCCGATGACGCAGGTTGGTGTAGATCTTAGGCTGTTCAACCTGCCCGCCGCTTTTCTTCTCGTATTCGGTGGCGTCCGCTGGCGCTACGTGCTCATAGAACGGCCACGTGCGCCGCTCGCAATTTGCCCGTGCCAATATGGCAACGGAAGTTACTACCTGGTTGAGCTCCTCTTTACTCATCGCGCGCAACTGGTTGCGCGATACGGATATAATGATGAAGCAAACGACAATCCTTTTTTGGCGGCCGCCCTGCTAGTGCTGGTCGCGGCGGGTACGCCGCGCATGATTTGAGCGGCCGAGGACAGCCCTGATATCGAGGAGCTGATCCAGAACGCCAAAACGCCGGCGGATCATGCAGCGAAAGCCAGCTACTACGACAAGCAGGCGACTTTCGCTCAGGATGGCGTCAAGCAGCACTAAAAGATGCTCGAGCCGAACAAGTCAAACCCGGCGATTGTCAAGCATGGCAAGCTGAGGATTAAGGCGTACCGGATTCAAGAAAAAAAGCTCCCGAAACTGCATCGGGAAATGGCCAAGGAGTAAGTCCGCGGGCTTGAGGAGCCCCGCCGCGCAAACCTCAGACTGCCAAGGCGAGCGACTTCGTGCGCGACCGGCGCTGTAGCAACAAACTGAAAGCCACCCGCGCCAGACGCTATGCTACGCTGTGAACGTCTACGGACTAATCGATACGCCCCTTAATCAAAATCGAGCGTGAAGATGACGGGTGCTGGCTTGCCGAGATACCAGCGCTTGCGGGCGCGATGGCCTACGTGCAAGATCGAGACGCTGCGATTCCGGCGGTCAAGGCGCTGGCGCTGCGCATCATTGCCGATGAGATAGAGCACGACGAGCGCGCGCCTGATACCGCTGATATCGCCCTCGAGCTCGCCGCGCGAGAAAGTGGCGCGCGGTCAAAGCCAGCCGCTTGCTTGCCGCTCTTGAACGCATCGGCTGGCGCCTCAGGCGCCGGACGGGCTCGCATCGCCGGCTAAGCCGTGCGGGCCTGGCCGGATTTCACGACGCCGACGAAATTGAACCACGCATGCTAGCCCGCGTAGCTTAGCATACCGGGCTCAAACCCGAAGACCTCCAGGCCGCGAAGTAACGGCGAAACAAGCCGCTTCTTAATCTCCGTGGCTGTCATTTATGGCTGTCAAATTGTCGAACGCAGTTCTGCGGATTCCGAAAAAGCCGTGAATTTTGCGGATTTTTAGCGGAGCCGATGGGCGGACTTGAACCGCCAACCTACTGATTACAAGTCAGTTGCTCTACCATTGAGCTACATCGGCGGCGCGTCGAATACAAAGAGCTAGTATGCAAACCTTCGCCTGTCAACCTTGCAACTGAGCCAGGGCTGGGCGTAACGCTCGCGCAAAACTTAAGGTTGTCGGAATAAGGCGCGCAGCCTAGGACGTCTCGCGGGCAAAGCGCTGACCCCAGACATGGACGCGGTGAGGCTCGATGCGGACCATCAGATTTTGCTCCGGACTCAGCGCCATCACCCGATACTGCGCGTACTTATCGCGCAGACGGCGCATCGCAAGCATATACTCCTGCGCATCCTGGACCACACTTGCGCGTCCGTGAACCAGAACATAGGCCAAATGGGCCCAGTCCTCCTCATAATGGTCGATCACCAGCGCAACCGCCGGATTTTCCGAGATGTTGCGCATCCGTTTCAGGGCAAGGCCGCGCTGCGCTTTCGGTTTTTCATCGATCACGAAATAAAAGCGCAAGCCGTCGAAGCAGAAACAGACCGGTACGCAATGAGGCGTCGCGTCGAGGCTCGCTGTTGCGAGGCGTCCCACACGTGCTAAAAACAAGAAGTCGCGCACGCGGCTGTCTAACAACGCGCCCAGGGGTTGGTTAGCAGTCTCTATCATCACGGCTGCTCCCTTCCGTGTCATGCGGCGTCATCGCGTTCCCGGTTAATCCGCCGATGGCTGGAACGAACCATACCTATTATAGAACTCAACGGCGCAAAAAGAGATACTGTCTTGGCCACCGAGGTCGGAAGGCCCGCGCACAGATTGGTAGGCGGGCGCTTTCCATGCGAAGGTGGCAATGGCCCCAATCAACGAATCTGTCTATCAGGTTCGACTCAGGGACGCTCCGCGCGGGACGGATCAAACGCAGGCCCCATTTCTTGGATGTGAGATCGGTCGGAATACGGAGGAGCCCGCCGCGCCGGGGGCAGTCGTGCGCGCAAGTAATTTCACGAACGGGAGACAAGCGAATAGCCTTGACATCTGGCGAGTACATGAACGACGCTTCGCGCGCAAACCGAGGGGATGTGGCGCATCGGGTTACGTCCCTGGGCATACTTGCGGCCCTGGCCATCCTTGGCGCGGGCCTTGCGCTATTTTTGCATCGTTTGGACGCGGCGGAAATTTGCGGAGCGAACGAGGCTGTTGAGGCCCTGGCCGTTCAGCGTATGGTCGAGCGGGGGCAGCTTTTATTTCCGGTTGAAACCGGCGGCCAACCGATGTACAAGCCGCCCCTGTTTCACTGGACCGCGACCGCTATCGACCAGCTCTTGGGGCAGACCACGGTCACGGCGTTCAACCTCAGGCTCGCGTCGGCCGCTTATGGGCTCGCCGGGGTGGCCCTTACGATGGCGTTTGCGGCTACCATCCTTAGGCCGTCGAGCGCGCTCTTATCCGGCCTTTTCCTGCTCGCATCCTACCAATACGTGAGCCAGGCGCGCTTTGGCCGCGTTGATATGACTCTCACTTTTTTCGAGACCCTGGCGCTTTTTCTCTTTTTATTGTGGGTTCCCGATCGGCGCGACGCTCTTTCAGCCGGCGAACCTGATACCGCAGGACGCCGCGAGGCGGCGCGCTGGCTCTTGGCGGTCGCGCTCGGATGCGCGGTGTTGGCAAAAGGCCCGGTCGGCGCGCTTTTACCCCTGCTGGCAATCGGCGTCTGGAGCGTCGTTGCCAGGCGGACGGACGTCCTGCCCCGCCTGGTCACGCCTGGGACAACCGCGCTTACGCTGGGGATCGCGGCGAGCTGGTATGGTGCCTGCTTAGTGGGTCGCCACTACGGAGTCCTGGGGCTTCAAATCGGCGCGGAGAATTTCGGTCGTTTCTTCGGCGCCTTGGGCCGCATGCCGAGTTGGTACTACGCCAATCCCCTTTTGCTCAACTCGGTGCCGTTAAGCCTCTTGGTTCCCTTCGCGGTATTCGCCGGCCTGCGTGCCCGTTCGCCGGCGATGGCGCCTGGCGACAGGCAACCTGGTGCAGGTTCAAGAGCAAATCGAGCAGTGCTGTTGCTGGCGATTTTTTGGACGCTATCGGCAATCTTTTTCTCGATCGCTGCCTACAAGCGCAAGGCTTATCTCCTGCCGCTATGGCCTGCGGCCGCGGTCCTCCTGGCGTGGTGGTCGGAGGTCTCGCTCAAGGTGAGGTTCGGACGCTCAGCGCGCCGCGCGCTAGCCGCGACGTGCGTGGCGATGATCATTTTCAATTTCTTTTTTATGCCGTGGAAAGAAAAGCAGGGCTGTGAGGGTTCAGCTTACGGCGCGATCGCTGCGGCCGTCAATCACGCGGCCGCCACCGGCTCGCCGCTCTTCTTATACGAAATCAACGACGGAGCGGCGCCGCTTTCCTTTTATCTCGATCGCAAACTCAGCGTGCTCAACGGCCCTCTCACCGCAGCGCCCGCCGGGTTCATTCTCACGACGCCGGCCGCGTGGCGCGACTATGCCGCACGGCACTCGACGGGCGCCGGCGGCTCGGTTGCGCCCGACGGCATAGCGCGCTCCGGTTTGTCGCAGGTGCTTACCATCTCCGGGCCGCCCGCCCTCGTATTGCTGCGCAGCCAACGATAAGCGCTCAAGCCGCCGGGCCGGACGAAACCTGCCGTGGCAAGCGCTGAAAGCCGTTACTTACCCAGGCCCAGAACCGGTGGCGGCGCGTTCTCGGCGAGGAACCAGCTAGAGCCACCGCTCGCGCCAGGCTTGGAACATCAGCACGGTCCAGAGTTGATATTGCCAGTTGCGCTCGCCAGCCAGATGTTCGCGCCATTTCTGGCGAATCGGCTCGGGGTTTAGCAGGCCGTCCGCGCGCAGGCGCGATTCCTTGAGCAGCTCTTCGGCCCATTCGCGCATCGACCCTCTAAGCCACGCGCCGACGGGCGCGCCGAAGCCCATCTTGGGCCGCTCCATAAGCTTCGGCGGCACGTACTTATACAGCAGCCGGCGCAAAAGATACTTGCTGACGCCATCGCGTATCTTCATCGTCAACGGCAAGCGCCAGGTAAATTCGACCACGCGATGGTCCAAGAAGGGCATCCGGCCCTCCAGGCTCACACCCATCGTAGCACGGTCAACCTTGGTCAGGATGTCGCCGGGCAGGTAGCTTACCAGGTCCAGATACATCTTGAGCGCCAGCCAATCAGGCAGACGCGGCCCCTGCGCGCCGTCATTAAGCACCGAGGGCGGCTCGCGCCCGTCGACGACAACCACCCGCGGATCCTGCCAATGCGAGAGCAGCCCGGCGTAGAGCACGTCGCGCGACGGAGCCTCCATCACCTCGGCCAGTTTATGCAGTTTCTCGCCGAGGCGAACCTGACGGCGCCGGGAGGGCAGCAACCGGTTAAGCGGCGCGCCGAGCGCGCGGTCCCATCTTTCCGGACCGACGCGCGCCACGAACGACCCCAGCGCGGCGCGCATGCGCGTAGGCATCCATCCCAGCGCCTGCCATAGAGCGTTGACCGCAAGATAGCGATCGTAGCCGCCGAACAGCTCATCGCCGCCTTCGCCGGTCAGCGTGACCGTAACGTCGCGCCGCGCCAACTTGGCGACCAGGTAGGTCGGGACCTGGGAATAATCGGCGAAGGGCTCGTCGAAGAGCGCTGGCATCTGCTCTATAACCTGCGCCGCGTCCTTTCCCGACACGTAAAGCTCGGTGTGATCGGTCCCGAGATGGCGCGCGACCAGCTTGGCCTGAGGCGCCTCGTTGTAGCCGTTATCGGAAAAGCCGAGCGAGAAAGTTTTGACCGCGCGCGTGCCCTGCGCCTGCATCAAGGCAACGATTATCGAGGAGTCGATCCCGCCGGAGAAAAGCACCCCCAACGGGACGTCGGCCAGCATTCTCAAGCGCACCGCGTCGCTCAGCAGCGCTTCGAGCTCTTCGAGCGCCTGCGCTTCGCTGCCGCTGAATGGCTCGGCCATGCCTTTTTCGGCGGCCTGGCCCGCCGACCAATACTGAATCGGCGACGACAACCGCGGCTCGCCGTTCTCGCCCAAACAGATCGAGAGGATCATACCCGGCGGCAACTTGTGAACGCCGCGATAGATCGTATACGGCTCGACGATATAGCTGTAGCGCATGAAGAGTGCGAGCGCGTCGCGGTCCGGCTCCGCCCTGAAGGCGGGATGCTTGCGCAGCGCCTTGAGTTCGGAACCGCACAGAAAAACGCCGCCGACGACGGTGTAGTACAGCGGCTTTTCACCCAGCCGGTCTCGGGCGATATAGAGCACGCGGTCGCGACGGTCCCACAGCGAAAGCGCGAACATCCCGTTAAAGCGGCGCACTGCCGGCTCAACGCCCCATCGCTCCACCGCCGCCAGCACCACCTCGGTGTCAGAGCCACCATGGAAGCTTTGCCCGAGCGCCTCGAGTTCGCGGCGCAACTCAAGAAAGTTATAAATCTCGCCGTTAAACGTGATTACGTAACGTCCGCTGGCAGAGGCCATCGGCTGATAGCCGTCGGCGGAAAGATCGAGAATCGATAAGCGGGTGTTCCCCAACCCGCACCCCGCCTCGGAGTCGATCCATACGCCGTTGCTGTCGGGCCCGCGATGCGACAGCGTAGCCGTCATCGATTCAAGCGTCGAACGCCACAGGTCGCCGCGCCGCGTGAGCACCCCAACTATTCCGCACATGGAAAAAAGAGTCGCTTTTCGAACGAAGTCTGAGCAGGCCTTAGGCGAATCGGCGCGTGCGGTGGCCTGCGCCGAACGGAAAGCGCATCGGCGTGGGGCGAAAAAGCCCGCCTTAAAGCGCCGCTTGCGCTTCGGCCAGCCAACCGGATGAGGCAGCCAAATATCGAGCGCTTGAACCTAGCTGATAAGCGCTTTAGTCGGTCTTTTCGCAAAGTCATTTTCCCTCGGGCCAATCAAGACGTACATGCGGCGCTGTCGAAATCCCGTCGCTGCAGCAGCAGCAATCCGCCGCTGCCGTCAAGTTCCGTCGGCCCGCTTTGCATCAGCACCGCATAATCTCCATCTACCTGCCCTGCCATGCCGTCGTAAACTCTGCGCCAGACCAGCAGGTACGGCGGCCGGTCCGGCGTTCCCGCCGCCAGCATCGGGATCTTGCGCCGATAATAGAAGGCAACGCTGTAGCTTAAGCCGCCCAGGTACGCAATCGGACACTTCCCGACCATCTTCGGCATTTGCAGCGCGATCGTCTTAAGTGTCAGCGTATCTGCGATCGCCGGAACGAAAAACATCTCGGCAGTAAGCGCAAGGCATAGCGTGCCGGTCGTTGTAAGCTCGAAAAGGCGCGCCGGCGAGGCAGCTCGCGAGAAGAGGATCCACCCGACCCCTCCCAGCGCCGCCGCCAGCAGTATAGCGGAGATCGGAAAACGCCAAACGGCGAGCCGCAGGTTGAGCGCGACTCCGGTGGCCTTAAGGCCAACCAGCGCACCCATATTCGCCAGGACGCCAGGCGCAAACGCCGCCAGCACGAAGATCACAAACAGACCGCCGCCCGTTGCCAACGACGCGATCCCGAGAGTCTTGGAGAGACCGCTCACCCACCGCGGAGCGTCGCCGTCAAAGCCGCGGATCAGGTCGGCCAAAAACACGCCGAGCAAGCTTGCGAGCGCCGGATAGGTCTCCAACAAATAGACCCCCCGCTTCTGCCGCGCAAAATTATAGAAGACCAGAATCACCACCACCCAGGCCACCAAATAGACGACACGCGGATTGTTAAGGCGTCGAAAAACACCCGCGCCGAGCCAGGGCAGAAAAGTGGTCCAAGGCAGAAATCCGATGAGCAGCGCGCCCTCGAGCCAATAAAACGGATGGTCATGGCCGCCGCTCAGCACCGGATCGGAAAAGAAGGCATAAAAGTTCTCGCCGACAATTTGCCGAAGCAGAAAGCCGCGCCCGCCGATAAGGCTGGCCCATACGTACCAGGTGCCTGCCGTAACCGCTATCAGGGCCAGGCCTGGGCCCAAGCGCAGCTCGCGCACACTGAACCGGCGTCGCTCGAAAAGGCTCCATGCGGTTGCAACCGCGGCAGGCAAAAGCAAGCCCAGCGGTCCTTTGCTCAGAATCGCGCCGGCGACGCTCAGGTAAAAGAGCCACCAGCGGCGGCTGAGCCCTTGCGCCAGCATCAGGAACTCCCACAACGCCAGCGACAGAAAAAAGGTCAGCGTCATGTCCACGCGCGCGCCGGTGCCGGCCTGCAGGTACTGAAGGTTCGTGCCCAGTACCAGCGCGGCCATCAGCGCGGCGGTCGGGTCGAACAACACGCAACCGTAGCCGTAGCACAACAACATTCCTCCCACGGCCAGAGCGGCAGACGGCGCGCGCAGGGCCCATTCATCGACCCGCCCCACCGCCAACGAAGCAAGCGACGCCAGCCAGCGCATCATGGGCGGTTTGAAGGGCATCTCGACGCTCGGCGCGCGCGGGAGAATGACGCCTCGGCCCTCCACGACGTCTTGCACCTGCACGCCTTCGCGCGGCTCGCCCTTAGTGTAGAGCGGATGACCCAGGCGCACGAAGAATAGCAGCAGCCCCAGGCAGATAATAAGCGGCAGTGCAAAGAGCGGCTGAGCAAGGACCTCAAGCCGCGTTGAAGCTTTGACGTTCATAGGCTGCTATTAAGTTCGTCCGTCTACGCTCAGTACTGTCAACTGAAGGCGCGGCGCTTTACCGCGGCCACAAGAGATCGTGCAGAAGCTCGCGCCCGCGAATCTCGCTTGAACATAAATGCGCCACGCTGCTTGCGTCACGAGATTGCGCCGCCAAAGAAATCGGTCCGGCCGTTCAGCCGTCTTGCCCGCGCGAAATAGCCTGTGACAAACGGTCATGGGGCAGCCGTGTTCGCCGTGAAACCGTCGAGCGCGCACGTCCATGCCGCCCGTAGTTACAGGACAAGCCGCCCCTTCGCGCATCCGATGCGGCGCCGATCGTCGATGCTGTAGGCCGCGACGCGCCAATGCTCATCGCTCCTCCCCAAACAGGAAGAGCGCGAACGCGATGACGGCGAAGATAAGGTTGGGCGTCCACGCCCCCAACCAAGGAGCGATAATTCCGCCGCGGGCGAACGACGCGGTAAAGCCGAGAACGAGCCAGTAGCTGAAGCCGATACCTATGCCGAGGACGAAGCTGCGCCCCAGACTGACGTTGCGTGGAGCTGGGTCAAGACTCAAGGCCAGCGCGAGCGCCACCATGATAACGCACGCCATGGGCAGCGCGAATTTGAGGTCGCGGTCGACCAGATAACCGCCAGGGTCGATGCCCTTGCGCCTGAGGTCGTGAATGTAGCGGTTGATCTCGCTCAAGCTGAACTCCTCAGGATCACGGCGCAACAGGCCCAGATCGGACGGCCTCACGCCAATCGCAACGCCGGCCGATTGTTCATTGATCGTGCTGTACGCGGCGCCGCCGTCGGGCTTAACCCGCATCTCGGTGACGTCCTCAAGCCGCCAATCGTGTCCGGTCCAGAGCGCCCGCTTGACGATCTGCACGTCCTTAAGTTTGAACGACGAATCGATATGGTAGAGCGTCACCCCCTCCAGTACCTTGCTCGACGCGTCATAGTGGTCCGCGCTAAGGAAGCCCCTGAGGGTCCGGATCCACAGCTTGCGATTCGCGAAGACGCCCACCAGATGCCATTTTTTGATGCGGACCATGTAGACATAGTGCGCGCGTCGCGATGCCTGCGGGACGATCGTCTCGGAGAGGCCGAAGTCCGCCATGGAGATTACCAGCCCCAAGACCAGCAGTGGCGCAACCATCGCCCACCGGCTCACTCCCAGCGCTTGAAAGGCTAGCACCTCGCCCGTGCGATTAAGCATCGAGAAGCTCATAAGTCCGGCGGCCAAACACGCCACGGGCATCATCTGTGCCGTGATGAGCGGCAACTTAAGCGCGAAGTACTCGACGGCGAGCCATCCGAACCCATGATGGCGCATCAGATCATCAAAACGGTCGAAGAAGTCGGCCAAAAGGTAGATCCCGGCAAAGCCCGCGAGCGTGAGAAAAAACGGCTCGCAAAAACGCGCAATCAAGAACCAAACGGTCGTCCCCGAGATACGAAACCGCCGCTTCACGTGCTCGCCTCCCGCTTCGGAGCCAAGCGCTCAAGCAAATCCCACACTATATCGAGCGGTCCGCGCCCAAGGTTGGTCAAATCATTGGCAGCGCGATAGAACATCCACGCGGCAAGCCCCGCGAACGCGATGTCGGGCAGGCTCATCGCCAATATCACGTTAAGCCTGCCGGCGGTGGCCAGTCCCTGCCCCCATCGCATCAGGATGTAATAGCTGAAGAAAATCACCAGGCAGACGCCGATTCGTTCCGACTGACCACCCCGCACCGGTTTGAGGCCAAGCGTCATAGCGATAATCGCGAAGAAGATCGTCGCCACCGGAACGGTGTATCGATGCCATAGCTCGGCCTCGGCGGGCAGATTCGGCTTGTGTTTGAGGCGGGCGGCGGCGATCAGGCGGTGCAGCGAGCCGTTGGATAGCTCCTCCGGGTCGCGGCGAATCCCTGCCTCTGAGTCGGGCGGCCTAATCGTCAGGTCATAGGTGCTAAACGTGGTGATGCGCGAGGAGTGTTGTACCGGTTACGAGCCGAACACCGAACCGTCAAAAAGCCGCAGCACTACCGAGCTATGCGGGATATCTGGGATCAGGACTCCCGAGCGCGCGATCACCGTGGACGCCTCGTGTGGGTCGCGATCGTCCGACAGCACCACGCCGAACAATCGAGAATGCGCTGGATCGATCCGCTCGGTGTACACCACCAGTCCCGGTAGGTTGTTATTGAAGACCTTCTCTTTTATTCCCGCGATGGCCTGAGCGCGCGTCATTTGGTAAAGTTGATCCTGCAGCTTGGCGTTGGCCCACGGCCGCGCCACCAGCGCCAGCCAACAAGCTATCGCGTACGCGCCCAGGGCCAGCACAATGACTGGCACAGCCAGCCGATGAAGGCTAATTCCGCTGCTGCGAGCGGCGGTGATTTCTTGGTCGGTGGCCATCCTGCCGAAGCCGAGCAGCACGCCCATCAATATCGCCATCGGGAAGGTCAGCTCCAGGAAGCCCGGCATGATATAACCGAGGATGTTGAGGATTTCGCGGGGTGAAACGCCGCGGTTGACCATCAGGTCGATCAGCTTCAAGGCGCGGCCGACCACCAACGTCAGAGTCAAAAGCAAGAGACCGCCGAACGACGGCAGCGCGACTTCGCGCAGAATGTAGACGTCTAATGTCTTCGGTCTGAGCAAACGGCAGCGCGACAAACTGCGGACAATTAAGTTCCGGAGCGATTCAAGGTTAAAGTCTAATCTTCTAGCATATTCTCTGTAAATGAAGGGCTTGAGAAAAACCAGGGGCGAGATTACGCCCCTGCATCGGGGCTTCACCGGCCACCCAGCGCGCTCCGGAGACGGCGGGCGCGGCGCGACCGGCGTGGCCGGACAACTCGTGTTCGGCGTCGAACCGGTGCGCGAGTTGCTCGCCGCGGGCCATCCGGTGGAAACCCTGTACGTGAGCTACAAGGCGAAGCACCGCTTCGCGGCGGAGATGAACGACGCCCGCGAAGCCGGGGGCAAGATTGTCGTGATCGATGACGGCGCGATGCGGCGGCTTTGCGGACCCGAAGCGCGGCATCAGGGGTTGGCGGCGGTTTGCCGCGAATTTCAGTACGCGCAGCTCGACACGGTGATCGCGTCCGCTGCCGACCCGCTGCTGGTGATAGACGGCGTCACCGACCCGCGCAATCTGGGAGCGATCATGCGCAGCGCCGAGGGCGCCGGCGTGCGCGCGATGGTCCTGGCGCGCGACCGCACCGCCGAGGTCTCAGCAACGGCGATCAAGGCGTCGGCCGGCGCACGCGCGCATTTGACGATCGCGCGATGCGGCAACGTCGCCGGGACCCTCGAGACGCTCAAGGAACACGGCTACTGGGTCGGCGGACTCGCGCCTGGTGGCGGGTGCAGCCTGTATGATTTGGACGTGAATCGCAGGCTCGCACTGGTGCTCGGCGGCGAACAGCACGGTTTGCGCCCGCTCGTGGCGCGCAGTTGCGACTTTTTGGTCGCTATCCCGATGTACGGAAAGGTTGCTTCGCTTAACGTCGCGGTCGCCGCCGCGGTGGCGCTGTTCGAGATCGCGCGCCGGCGCGCGGTCTCCACGCGCGTAGGCGACGCGCGGCGCGCCGCCCAGGGCGAACGATGATTTGCACGGCGACGCAGCGCCGCGACAAAAGCGTCTCCCGTTCGAAGTGAGAGTCGGCCGATGATTCGCGCGATCATTTTCGACCTCGACGGCACCCTGGTTGACACCGAACCGTTGCATTTCGCGGCGTTCAACGAGGCGCTGGCTCCATTGAAAATCGCGATCCCGCGCGAAGACTATTGGGCGCGCCTGATCGGTTACGACGACCAGGGGTGCTTCGAGATCGTGTTGCGGGAACGGTTTGGAACGGCAAGCGCCGACGAGATCAACACGCTGATTCGCCGCAAGACAGGGATCTACCAGCGATTGATCACCGGCGGCAACCTATTATACCCTGGCGCGCTGGAGTTCGTTCGTCAGTGCGCCGAGCGGTTTCCGCTGGCGCTGGCTACGGGGACACTTGCTGACGAAGCCGAGCATCTCTTGGCGCAAACCGGTCTGCGCGACTCTTTTATCGAAATCGTCGCGGCAGAGCACGTTTCGCAAGGTAAGCCCTCGGCGATGCCGTTTGTCGCCGCGCTGGAGCGTCTGAACAAGGCGCTGCGCGCTTGTCCGTCGACCGCAGCAAGGTTCGCTGCCTTGGCCAAACCGCTCGAACCAGGCCAATCTGGGATTACCGCGGCACAGTGTCTGGCGATTGAGGACTCAGTTGCGGGGGTTACTTCGGCGCGCCGCGCTGAGATGAAGGTACTGGCGCTAACGCACACGGCGCGCCCGGCCGAGCTTTCGCAGGCGGATTTGGTGTTCGACAGCTTCGAGGCTATCAATCTCGACCTGGTCCTGCGGACGTTCGATGATAAAGTTTAGGTCCAAGGGGGACCGATGGCGAACTCTCCGATGACGCAAGGTTATCGGAAACCAGGACCGCACAGGCTCGTTAAACCGCGTTCCAGGAGTCAAGCGATGGCGCAAGCGCATGATGCAGAAATGGGGATCACTGAAGAGAAGATCTCCCTGGCCGGCGGGGAACTGCTCCTGCTCAAGGCGGGCAAGGGCCGACCGTTGTTGGTGCTTCACGAAGAATTGGGGTTTCCCGGATGGCTTTGGTGGAACCGCGAACTCGCGCGTGAGCATTCGCTAATCGCTCCGCTCCACCCCGGGTTCGGCCGTTCACCCAGACGGGAGTGGATCCTAAACGTCCGCGACCTCGCAGGCTTCTATCTGTGGTTTATCCGCGAACAAAAGCTCGCGCCGGTCGACGTCATAGGGATCTCGTTCGGCGGCTGGGTCGCGGCCGAGATGGCGGCTTTCGCTCCGGAAAGCCTGCGTCGTATCGTGCTCGTCGCGCCGCTGGGCATCGCTCCGCCGCAAGGCCATCTGATGGACATGTTCACGGTAACCGCGCGCGGCTACCTCCGATCGAGCGTCGCGGCCGCGCAAAAGACGCCCGAGTTCGGCTCGCTTTTCGGCGGCAGCCCAAGCCCCGAGCAGTTCGAAGCGTTCGAGGAAGCCAGGGCCGAAGCGGCGCGGCTCGCCTGGCAGCCTTACATGTACAATCCCAGTCTGCCCCACCTGCTAGTGGGCGCACGGCATGTGCCCGCACTTGTCATCTGGGGACAGGAAGACACCGTGGCACCGGTCGGTTGCGGTGAGATTTACGCCCGAGCCCTGCCCAACTCGCGGCTGACGATATTCGAAAGCTGCGGTCATCGGCCGGAGATTGAACAACGCGAGCGGTTCGTTGCCGAAGTCCGCTCTTTTTTGGCAGCCTAAATTTCGAGCGCAAACGAAACCGTGGGGGATGAACAATGCATATAATGTGGTTTAGCGAGCGCGCCTACCATTTCGATCCGGAAACGCAAAGCGAACAGCATCGGCAGTTCGAAAACGAGGTCATTCGCCGGCGCAGCTTTTTCGGACTACCCAACTCGATGTGCGAACCGGAGCACGCTTCGCGCCTGCTCAACCAGTACCTGGACGAAAAGCTGTACTCCGAGGAGTTGGGCTTCGACGGCGTGATGCTGAATGAGCATCATGGCACCCCGTTTTGCCTCGGCGCCGTGATGGACGTCGAAGCCGCCATCCTGGCCAAGCTAACTAAGCGGGTAAAAATCGTGCTGCTTGGCAATCCGATACCGACGGTGGCGAATCCCCTGCGACTAGCCGAGGAGTTGGCGATGATCGACCTCATTCCGGGCGGCCGCCTCGTCGCGGGATGGGTGAGAGGCGCGGGCAGCGAGCAATTGGCCAACAATGCGAACCCCGCTTACAACCGCGAATATCTGGAAGAGGGCATCGACTTCATCATCAAGGCATGGACGACGCCCGGCCCCTTCCGCTACGAAGGTAAACATTTTCATTTCAGGTTCATCAACCCATGGGTGCTGCCGCTGCAAAAACCCCATCCGCAATTCTGGATCCCCGGCTTGGTGAGCCCGGACACGGTTATCTGGTGCGCAAAGCGCCGCTATCCCTACATTGCCCTTGCGACCAAGCTCGCGCCGACCGTGGAGTTGTGGGACCTGTACACCAAGATTGCAGCGGCGGAAGGTTATCAGGCCGGTCCGGAAAATTTCGGCTACATGCAGCCCGTGTTCGTGGGGCACAACCAGGCGCGCGCCGAGGCCTTGGGCGAGCGTTTCATGTTCGGCGGCGGGTTTGCCCATTTCGCGCGTCCGGAATGGATGTTCCCGCCGGGGTACAACTCCAAAGAAGCGACGCGCAGGCTTGCGCGCCTGAACTCCGGCCCGAATCTTCCAGGCAAGCCCATCCATCGCAGCCAGGGCAATGAAACCGAGGAAGAGATCGAAGCGATAAAGCGCGAGATCTACGCCGGCTACCCTCAGGCTCGCAAGGAACTGCAAATGATCGCCGGCACGCCCGACTACGTGACCAAACAGGTGCGCAAGGTGCTCGAAGTCCTGCGTCCAGGTATCTTCTCGTTCTGGATAGACGGGCCGCTGTCCTTTAGCGACCGGCGGGAGTGCCTGCGGCTTTTGGCAACGGAGGTGCTGCCAGCGGTAAGGGAGTTTGCGGACGAACTCGGTCTGGAGGACCCGTTTGCACGCAAGGCCGGCAGCCGCGCACTGCCCGCCGACGGCAAACCCGCGCCGGTGGCGCAGGCCGAGATGCTCAAGCAAATGGCCGCTGTCGCTTAGCGGGCAAACGCCCGCCGGCGCGATCAACGTGGAAATCTGGGCACCGAGTGCCTGGGGTGGTGCACGCGCGGGACCTGATAGCGACTGCACGCAGATACGCGCCGACTAGGTACGCGCCGGTGCGGCACAAAGCCGTTCAAGTTTCCGCCTTGCCGATGCCAAACCGAATGGCCGGCCCTCGGATTCGAGGCAAATATACATGGCAACCGACAGTCTTTTACCAGAGCGTTTTGGTCCGCTGGCCGGACTGCGCGTAGTATGCAGCGGTAAGCTCATAGCCGCGCCCTTTGCTGCGCAGCTTGCCGCGCAATGGGGCGCCGAAGTGATTCAAGTCGAACCCCCAGGCGAGGGCGACATCGGCTACCGCCACATCGGGGTGAGACTTCCCGCAACTGACGGGA
This sequence comes from Deltaproteobacteria bacterium, assembly GCA_021801125.1. Classification (GTDB taxonomy): domain Bacteria; phylum Desulfobacterota; class Binatia; order Binatales; family Binataceae; genus JAJYYI01. The sequence continues at coordinate 20,019 of JAJYYI010000144.1, forward strand.
AAGCTCCGGTTTCCGCCAGCTTTTTACAGGAACGGCGCAATGAACTGTTCGTAACGCTGGATTTCACCAAGCCGCGGGCGCGCGAGCTCTTTCTAAGGCTGCTTGGCCGCACCGATCTGTGGATCGAAAGCAGCAAACCGGGGACTTACGACCGATGGGGATTGGATGACAAGACTGTGATGGAGACGAATCCGCGCTTGGTGATTACCCATATCACGGCGTACGGGAAAAGCGGTGATCCGGATTACGCCCATCGTATCGCCTACGACTCGACCGGCCAGGCGTTCAGCGGCATGATGAGCCAGACGGGCTTCCCCGACCCCTCCCCGCCCTCGCGCGCGGCGCCCTGGACCGGCGACTATCTATGCGCCTATTTTGGGCTTGCCGCGAGCCTTGCGGCGGTTTTTCGCGCTCGCGCCAGCGGAGAAGGACAAGCGATAGACCTGGCTCACTTCGAGCCGCTGCATCATACGCTTGGCGGCACGATGATCGAGTATTTCCAGGAGGGCGTCATTCGCGAACGGAGCGGAAACCGCGCGCAATCGTTTCAGCCGCTCGACACGTTTCGCGCCAAGGACGGATGGGTCATGCTGGGCGCTTTGACCAAACCCGACTTTAGCCGGCTATGTCTGACTATCGGCCTAGACCCTGAGGACCCGCGCTGGATCAAGGCTCAACACAACCTTGACTCAATCGAAGGAATTGAGTTCGACGCGTATATCCGGGGATGGGTTGCGGAACGCACAGCCGAAGAAGTAAATCGCTTGTTGAACCAAGCGTCGGTCGCCTGTTCCAGGGTCATGGACGCGCGGGACATCGCGGAAAATCCTCAGTACCGTGCCCGCGCAATCCATGTCGAGTGGGAAGACGAGCAAGTGGGACGGGTCAAGGGTATCGGCGTGCTGCCTCGCTTCTCGCGCACCCCGGGCAAGATTTGGCGCGGCTCGGCCCGCCCCGGGCACGACAACCAGAAGGTTTACTCGGAACTGCTGGGGCTAAGCCGCGGCGAGATCGAGGAACTGACGCACGAAAAGATAATCTAGGTCGTTCACTGCGCAGGTGCGCCACGGGAACCTTCTGCATTTGCCCATGAAGTCCGTGGCGGCGGGCGAGGCCGCGCGGCTGCGCCGATGCGAGTTATGTCCGGCGTCGCCTGGCGGCCCCCCTTGACGGTCGTGTACCGAGACTGTATAAACGAAAGCTAACGTGGGCAAAACGGCGATGTCTATCCCGGCGATTAACCTGCTAGCTCTCCTGTTGCTAACCGACTCCCGCGCCGGGGGGTTCGCCGTGTACGCCTGAGCTGCACTAGGTTTCAAGACGAGCGCCCCGGACAGCGGAAGAAGACTGTCCGGGGCGTTTGTTTTTTCGGGCTCTTTGCTGCGTGGGCCGCAAGCGACGAAACGCAACTTGGAGGAGCGTAAAAGATGACTGTTTCAACACCCGACGCCAACGGGAATTCACGCGATGATTACGTACGAATCTTCGACACCACGTTGCGTGACGGCGAGCAATCGCCTGGCGCGACCATGAATGTCGAAGAAAAGGTGACAATCGCGCGTCAGCTTGAGCTACTCAACGTAGACGTGATAGAGGCCGGCTTCGCCATTTCTTCGGAAGGCGACTTCGAGGGCGTGCGCCGAGTTGCTCAGGCGGTCACCAAGCCGGTGGTGTTGAGCCTGGCGCGCACTAATCAGCCTGATATAGAGCGCGCGCTGGCGGCGGTCGAGAAGGCGGTGCGCCCCGGCATACACATCTTCATCGCCACCTCCGACATCCACCTTAAGTACAAGCTTCAGATGAACCGCGAGGAAGTCCTCGCTGCGGTCACACGCGCGGTCTCCTTTGCCAAGCGCCACCTCGACCATATCGAGTTCTCCTGCGAGGACGCTTCGCGCAGCGACTGGGCCTATCTCGCGGCGGTATGCGAGGAAGCGATTCGCAGCGGGGCAAGCGTAGTCAACATTCCCGATACCACCGGACACGCCGTGCCCGAGGAGTACGGGCGGCTCTACGCCTACCTGCGCGAACGGGTTGCCAACGCCGACAAGGTTATCTGGAGCGCACATTGCCATAATGACCTCGGCCTGGCGGTCGCCAACTCGCTGGCCGCGATCCGTAACGGAGTGCGCCAGGTCGAATGTACCGTAAACGGCATCGGCGAGCGCGCGGGAAACACCTCGATGGAAGAGGTGGTGATGGCGTTGAAGACGCGCAAAGATCTCTTCGGTGTCGATTCCCAGGTGAACACGCGGCAGATCTATCCCGCCTCACGCCTGCTTTCGCAGATAATCGGTCAAGCGGTGCCGCCAAATAAGCCGATCGTCGGTGACAACGCCTTTGCCCATGAAGCGGGTATCCATCAGGACGGCGTTCTCAAACACAAGCTTACCTACGAAATAATGAAGCCCGAGGACATCGGGATTCCGTCAAACAAGCTCGTGCTCGGCAAGCATTCGGGACGCCACGCCTTCGTCGAACGGCTAAAGGAGTTAGGCGTCGACCCGGCCTATCTCGACCTCAATAGCGTGTTTGCCGAGTTCAAGGCGCTTTGCGACAAGAAAAAGGTCGTCTATGACGACGACATTCTGGCCTTGGTCACCGAGGATGCGCGCCACGCCGGGGAATATTACGCGCTGACCTCGCTCGAGGTGGGCTCGTCGAGCAAGTCCACGCCTTCCGCCACGGTGACGCTCAAGGTAGGCGAGCAGGAACAGACGGCCAGCGCCATTGGCGACGGCATGGTCGACGCGTGTTACAAGGCGATTTGCAAGGCGGCTACCGCCGACGTGACGCTGAATCGTTACAGCGTGAAGTCGATCACTCGCGGCACCGACGCCCTGGGCGAAGTGAACTGTCTGGTGGCAAAGGACGGCATGACGGTCGCCGGCCAGGGGGCTCATAGCGATATCGTGATGGCTAGCGCGCTCGCTTTTGTTAATGCGTTGAATCGGCTGCAACTGCGCCGCCATGCCTGCGGTCAGCGGCCTGCTGGAGGACCATAAATAGCCGCAATCGGTTACGCGTTAGGTGGCTGTTCGGAATCCATTCGGCACGTCATTGGGCGAAACCCCGTTAGCACGCGGCGGACCGGGTTTTAGGGTGCTCAAGGGGCGGTTGGTTATTGCACGACCGGCGGCCTTAGTGCTAGTGCTACGCGACGAACTGCAAGGTCGTTTGAATTCGGGGCAAAAGAACCCACGTTCTCAGGAGTTTTCAGCAGCGTTTTAGTAACCTGTTTGCGCTTCAAGAAGGCCGTCGTGTGAGCGGCGGCGCGAGCTTTCGCCTGGCCGCGCGGCAGCGGCCCGGACGGAGCGCCCGCGAAGCGGCATCGGGAACACTAATCAGAGGTCGAGCGGCAGCGGCAACGCAGTCGAGGTGTTGAAAGGTAGTTTACACTCCATGATGCCCGCAGACGAGGCGCGGGCAGTTAGCGCACAGAGATGACCTACAAAGTTCTGGTTCTGAAGGGCGACGGAATCGGTCCCGAGGTGACAAGCGAAGCCGTGCAGGTGCTCAAGGTTGTTGCGCGGCGCGCTGCGGTCGATTTCGCCTTTGAAGAAGCCGTAATTGGCGGAGCGGCAATCGACGCGTTTGGCGTCCCGATGCGCCCGGAGACGCTGAAGCTGGCCACTGAATGCGACGCGGTATTGTTCGGCGCCGTCGGCGGCCCGAAGTGGGACAACCCGAACGCGGCCCACCGGCCCGAACAGGCGCTGTTGACGCTGCGCAAGGAGCTGGGTCTTTACGCCAACCTCCGTCCGGTCAGGACGTTGAAGGAGTTGCTGAACGCCTCTCCTTTGCGCCCTGAGATAGTCTCAGGCGTCGATCTGGTGGTCCTGCGCGAGCTTACCGGCGGCCTGTATTACGGCCGCCCAAGCGAAAAGCGCCAGGGAGCTGAGGGGCGCGAGGCAGTGGACACCTGCTTTTATAGCGAAGCCGAGATCGCCCGCGCGGTGCGTTTTGGCTTCGATCTGGCGCGCCGGCGCCGCAAGCACCTGACGCTCGTGGACAAAGCGAACATCCTTTCCACCTCGCGCCTATGGCGCGAGATCGGCACTGAAATCGCGGCGGAGAACAAGGACGTCACCTTCGACACGCTCCTGGTTGACGCGATGGCGATGCATCTGTTGCGCCGGCCAACGGACTTCGACGTGATCGTCACGGAGAATATGTTCGGGGACATCCTGACCGATGAGGCCTCGATGCTGGCGGGGTCGATGGGCCTGCTGCCGTCAGCGTCGATCGGCAGTGAAACAAACAGCGTCGGCTTTCACATCGGTCTTTACGAGCCGATTCATGGCACCGCTCCGGATATCGTGGGAAGAGATCGGGCCAATCCGATCGCAGCGATCCTATCCGCCGCAATGATGCTCGACTTGTCCTTCGGCATGCACGCCGAGGCGGAATGGATCAACGACGCGGTTGCCGGCGTGCTGCGTGAAGGCTACCGGACGCCTGACCTCGCCGCGCCGGGCACGAAAATGACGGGTTGCAAGGCGATGGGCCGTCTGATCCGCGAGCGGCTCGAGAGCATGGAGCGCGACGCCTGACTGCGCACCACCCCGCGCAGCTAATCGGCCAAGCCGTCGGCCGCAGAGTCCTTCGCGGCCCGCGTTTGGCAAGTCCGGCGGCGGTTACCGCAGTCCCGTGGCTCGCTCTACGCCGCGGCGGCTCTCATGCAACTAAAGGGTGGGAAACCTGATGGCGAATGACCGGGCTGAAGGGCCCCGGGTGGCCGTGGTGGGCGCCGGCGGCGTGGTCGGAGGGCAGCTCGTCGAGCTTATCCGCGAGCGCGGCTTAAGCTTCAGCACGCTCAGGACGTTCGCTTCACCGAGCGACGAGTCGGCAGACGCCGAGGGCGAAGAGCGCGACACCGACGCCGAGCGCCTGGAGAACTTCCGAGCGCTCGACGATTTCGATCTCGCCTTCCTGGCAACGCCCGCGCAGATCGCCTCAGAAATTGCCGGCACGCGCCCGCGAGCGACGCTGATAGACCTGAGCGGTGGATGCGAGAGGCACGTCAATGGCTCTCTGGTGGCGCCGGGCTTCACCGCACGCCAGGACCTGGTGGGGCTCAAGAGGCGGGGCGCTATCTTTGTCACGCCTCATCCGATAGCCACCGTGGCGGCGACTATTCTGCGCGCGTTGGACGTCCGTCGCGGGCTGGTCAGCGCGGTCGGGATGCTCGGGGCTAGCTCGTTCGGCAGACGCTGCGTCGACAAGGCTATTAGCCAGTCGGCGGCGGCCTTGAACGGCGTTCTCGATTTGGCGGAAAGCGAAACCCGATTTGCCTTTAACCTGTTTCCTAGCCCGGCGCGCGAACGTTTCCAGCAAATGTTCGCGCGCCAGCTCGCCGCACTCATTGGCCAGGCACCCGAAATCGCGATTCAGTTGGTGCAGGTGCCGGTGCTTCACGGCGTGGCGCTTTCGCTCTGTCTACCGCCGGCGGCAACGGTAGACGACCGGCGCGCGCGCTTGCGCGAGGCGCCCGGCCTGCTCCTGGAAGAAGGCGGGCCCGCGGGGCTTGTCGACGTCGTTAATCAGGATGCGGTCGTGGTCAGCATTTCTCAGGAAAAGCCGGCGTGGATTGTCTGGTGCGCCTTTGACAACGCGCGCGTGGCGGCGCTTGCCGCGCTTTGGGTCGCCGAGAATCTCGCTTCCACGGATAGTGCGGAGCGCTAGAGTTGCCGCTTTCAGCCGCGCACGGCCCCGCGCCGCAAGCGCCAGGTCGCTCCGAAAAAGCGTAGCGCCGGAAGTCACGTTGGGATGAGCTGCCCGCGATGCGGTTTCAACGCGCCGGCAAATGCGGGGTTTTGCTCGCGATGCGGTTTTGCGTTGCACGGACCCGCAAGTTCGGTCGGACGAGAATACGCAATCGCAAGGTTCCTGGTCTCCTGGTGGCATTTTCGCGGGACCCTGTTCCTGGGCGGTCTCTGCGTCGCGCTTGCGGCGGCAAGCTTGTTTACGCATGTACACGCGCACCCGGCAGGCGCGACGGCGATTTTCGCGGCGTTGAGCGCCGCGATTTTCTTGGGCGCCTTCGTGGCGCGGCGCTACACCTTATGGCGTCTGACTTCCGAGCGCCTGATCGAGCGGTGCGGCGTGCTGAGCACTCACCGTCGCGAGATGGAGCTTACGGACATCCGATCGGTCGAGGTCTATCGGAGTCTTTTCCAGCGGCTCGTGGGCTTAGGCGACGTCACGGTTGCGTCCGCGGCAAGCGCGGATTTTTCGATCAGGCTCAAAGACGTGCTCGATCCTGAACAGGTGGCGGCGCAAATCCGCCAAGCGAGGGTGCGGCGATTGCGCTAGCGCCGCGCGATGATACTGGCGAAGATTGGCGCTGTTGAGCAGCCGCGAAAAAAATGCTGTCGCCTTGACAAAGCTTTTCGCCCGATTCGGGTTTTGCGGCGCGCTCTTCTTTGCGCCGAAGGCAGGAATAGACCCAAAAGCCGGCACCCCGGCTTGCAGCTTTCTCGAATCAGGGCAAAATTGTTCTGGTCCGTTACGCGCGGAGAGGTGGCCGAGCCCGGTTTAAGGCGCACGCCTGGAGAGCGTGTAAACTCGAAAGGGTTTCGGGGGTTCAAATCCCCCCCTCTCCGCCAGGAACTTCCCGCGGCTTTCTAAAGCCGCGCGCCGGCTCGACGCGCGAAGGCTAACCGGCCCCCACGCGCACGCCAACTCGCCCGGTGCTATACTTCGTTTCTAGGCGGTATTCGCCGCCAGCAACCCTTGGGAGGAGGGTCGATGGCATCTCTTGTCGGGTACCAACCGGAGGACGAAGCTTCCCATCCGCCAAACGCCTATCCGGACTACGTTAGTACTCGCAAGCGCGCGCCGGTTCATCCCCCGATTCGGATTGCGCACACGCTCTCCGAGATAACCGGGCCGCGCTTGGTCCGCGGCGCATCGGTGCTGGAGTCGCTGGATTTGACGCGTGGCAGCGGCGGCGAGGCACTTGGCGAGCGAGTTATCATCTCCGGCCGCGTGCTTGACGGCAACGGGCGTCCCATTCCCAATATCTTGCTCGAAATCTGGCAGGCGAACGCGGCTGGGCGCTACGCCCATGAAGAAGACCGCCATGACGCGCCCCTCGACCCGCACTTCAGCGGCGCGGGCTGTCTGCTGAGCGACGCGCAGGGGCGCTACCGCTTCGTGACTATCCGACCCGGCGCCTACCCGTGGGCAAATCACTACAATGCATGGCGCCCAAGCCACATTCACTTCAGCGTCTTCGGCCCGGGCTTTGCCAGTCGCCTGATCACCCAGATGTATTTTCCCGGCGACCCGCTCCTCGCGCTCGATCCGATCTTCAACAGCGTGTCGGCACCTGAGGCGCGAGACCGGTTGATAGCGGCGTTCGACGTCGAAACGACAATTCCCGAACGCGCCCTGGGGTATCGCTTCGACATCGTTCTGCGCGGCCGCAACGCCACGCCGATGGAGACTTCGCGATGAAATTCGGCCCGACTCCGTGGCAAACGGTCGGCCCGTTCTTTGGGCCGGCGTTGGTCGCTCCGGGCCTGGACGTCTTGGCGGACTCCCATACCCGGGGCCAGAGAATTTTTATCGAAGGACAGGTGCTCGACGGAGATCGGAGCCCGGTCCCGGACGCTCTAATTGAAATCTGGCAAGCCAACGCCGTGGGCTGCTACGACCATCCGGAGGACCCGCGGCAGGATAAAGCGCTGGACCCCGCCTTTCACGGCTTCGGACGGGCGGGCACGGACAAAAGCGGCTGCTTTCGCTTCGCGACGATAAAGCCCGGTCCAGTTCCCGGCGTGGACGGCGGCCTTCAAGCGCCGCATATCAACGTGTCTCTGTTCGCTCGCGGTCTTTTGCGCCGTCTGACGACGCGGATCTACTTTCCCTACGAGGAGCTGAACGCGAGCGATCCGGTGTTGAAGCTGCTTCCGGAACCGCGCCGAGCCTCGCTAATCGTCAAGCAGGTCGCGAAGGGTCGTTTCAGGTTCGACATCCTACTGCAAGGCGACGACGAAACCGTCTTCCTTGAAATCTGAAGCTGCGGAGCGCGGATCGTTGAGCATCAATCCAAGCGAATCGAAGATCTGGGGCGATCTCTTCTCGACCGACGAGATGCGGGAACTCTTCAGCGACCGCGCTCAGCTCCAGCTCATGCTCGACGTCGAAGCCGCTCTGGCGCGCGTGCAGGCGCGGTTGGGACTGGTCCCCGCGCAGCTCGCAGAAACGATCACCCGAGCAGCGCGCGTTGAAAACCTGGACCTTGCGCGAATCGCCGCCAGCACCGCTAAGGTAGGCTATCCGGTGGTGAGCTTGGTGCGCGAGCTTGGCCGCGTTGCCGGCGAGCAAGCAGCTCGTTACATCCATCTGGGCGCCACCACGCAAGATATCCTCGACACGGCGTTGAGCCTGCAAATTCGCGCCGCCTTAGACTTGATACGTGCGGATATCGTCGCGCTCGCGCACGGCTTCGCCCGGCTTATACACCGCTATCGCGCCACGCCGCTGGCCGGGCGGACTCATCTTCAGCAGGCCGTTCCCATAACGTTCGGCTTCAAGTGCGCGGTGTGGGCGACGCCGTTTATCGCGCACGTCGACCGGCTGGACGCCGTGAGCAAGCGCGCCTGCGTCGTGCAGTTCGGCGGCGCCGCCGGCACGCTCGCCGCGCTCGGCGTGCAAGGGCCAGCCGTAATGGACGCCCTGGCTGGAGAACTGGGCCTGAACGCGCCGCCGATCCCCTGGCACGTCGTGCGCGACGGACTGGCCGAAACCGCCTGCCTCGCCGGCCTCATTTCAGGAAGCCTGGGGAAATTCGCCGTTGACGTTGTCTTGATGGCGCAGACCGAGGTCGCGGAAGTTGCCGAGCCGTATGAACAAGGCCGCGGCGGGTCGAGCACGATGCCGCAGAAGCGCAATCCGGTCGCCTGCGAGTACATCATAGCCGCCACGCGCGGCGTGCACGCGTTGGTGCCGGCGATGCTCTCGGCGATCGCGCAGGAGCATGAGCGTTCCGCGGGGCTTTGGCAGAGCGAGGCGCTCGCTCTGCCGCAATGTCTGGCGCTCACGGCGGGAGCGCTGCGGCAAGCGCGGTCGGTCGTTGACGGCCTCCAAGTGGACGAATCGCGGATGCGCGCGAACCTCGCGGCTGATTTGGGCCTCATTATGGCCGAGGCGCTGAGCGCCGCCCTCGTCCCCAAACTTGGCAGGGCCGCCGCTCATCAGATCGTTTCGCGCTTGTGCGGCATAGCTGTGAAAAGCCGACGCGACCTTGCGGACGTTCTGCGCAACGACCCTGAAGTCGCGCGCTGTTTGTCCGCCCGGGAAATCGAGCAGGCGCTTGAGCCGGGTTCGTATCTCGGCTCGGCGATGCTGTTTGCCGACCGCGTCGCCCAGCGCGTCGAGGGTCTCCGGTGAATCCGCGCAAGGGCTCGACCGACGGAGATCAACGGCGCTCGTCGGGTTTTCCGGAGCCGGCGAAACCTGCACGACGTCAGTACCAGGAGCAGCGGGAGAATCGCCCGCACCCGGGAAAAGAACAAGGAGACTCGGCTCGCTTAAGCGAGGCAGCCATGAAAGCCGCGAACTGACGCTAACCGTGAAGATCGGGCGGGACGTAAGCTCATGGCGACACTCGTGCGAACGCAAGTCGGGATAGTCGGCGCCGGCCCGGCGGGCCTGATGCTGGCGCATCTGCTGGGCCTCAGCGGAGTCGAGTCAGTCATCGTCGAAAATCGCAGCCGCGAGTACGTCGAGCGCCGGGTGCGCGCCGGGGTGCTCGAACAAGGCACGGTGGACCTCCTAATTGCAACCGGCGTGGGCGAGCGTCTGAAGCGCCAAGGCCTGGTCCATCATGGCGTGGAGCTGTGCTTCTCCGGCAAGCGTCATCGGATAGATTTCGACGCCCTCACCGACGGACGAGCGATAACGATTTACGGCCAGAACGAAGTCGTCAAAGACCTCACCGAGAATCGCCTTGCCGCGGGCGGGCAAATTTTCTTTGAGGCGTCCGATGTCGTGGTTAGCGGTTTCGAGGGAGCGAACCCAAGCATTCAATTCGTCAAGGACGACGAAGCGCACAAGATCAACTGCGATTTCATCGCCGGATGCGACGGCTTTCACGGCATATGCAGGCGAACTATTCCGTCGCACGCGCTCCGGCTCTACGAGCGAACGTATCCCTTCGCGTGGCTCGGCATTCTCGCGCAGACGCCACCCTCGGGCAAAGAGATAATCTACTGCCGTCACGACCGCGGCTTCGCCTTGCATAGCATGCGCTCGCCCCAACTAAGCCGCCTTTATCTTCAGTGCGATCCCAGCGACGACCTGGCTCACTGGTCCGACGAGCGAATCTGGGAGGAGCTTGGCAAGCGCTCGCAAACTCAGGAGGGCTGGGTACTCAGGCCGGGCCCGATTCTGCAAAAAGGGATAACCGAGATGCGAAGCTTCGTTGCCGAGCCGATGCGGTGCGGATCGATGTTCCTTGCCGGCGACGCCGCTCATATCGTTCCCGCCACGGGCGCCAAAGGCCTGAATCTCGCCATCTCGGACGTAACCGTGCTTGCCCGCGCCCTGGAGGAACACTATCGCGCGGGGCGGCGCGAGCTGCTCGAACGCTACTCCGACATCTGTTTGCGACGCGCCTGGAAGGTGCAGCGTTTCTCGTGGTGGATGACGTCGATGCTGCATCGCTTCGACAGCGATAACGCCTTCGACCGCCGGCGCCAGCTTGCCGAGCTGGAATACGTGGTCAGCTCGCGAGCCGCCTCACAGAGCCTTGCGGAAAATTACGTCGGCCTCCCGCCCGAACACCCCCCGCTGTAACGCGGGGCGGGGCGGCGGCAGCCGGGAAGCTGCGGGGCGAGCAGCAAGGCCGGCTTTTGCTGACAGCGGGCCCATAATTGGAGTAAGCAATGGAAGGACCAGGGCGCGCGAGGCGAAGAGGGACGCACCGTAGCATCGACGCCCTGCCCTTGGCCTTGTCGTAGGGCCAGCAAAGCGTCTCGGGATTAGCGTCATGAAGCTTTAGCTGGAGCATCGCACATGAAGGTTGACCCTATCTTGCCGCAGTCGCGACTGGATGCCATGAAGAGCGCCGGCTTTTGGCGCGACCGGGTGTTGCTAGACGATCTCGACGGTTGGACCGCCCGCGCGCCGGACCGCATCGCGGTAGTCGACCATAACAGCCAGACTGGAGAACGCACCGCGCTCACCTTTGCCGAGTTGGGCCATCGCGCCGATCAACTGGCGGCCGGCCTGCTGCGGCTGGGGATAAAGCGCGGCGATGTCGTATCCTACCAATCGCCGAACTGGTGGCAATTCGTCGCTCTGCATCTGGCCGTTCTCCGCGTCGGCGCGATCAGCAATCCGCTGATGCCGATCTTTCGCGAGCGCGAGTTGCGCTTCATGCTGCGGACGGCCGAATCGCGGCTTCTGGTGGTACCGCGCCGCTTTCGCGGTTTTGATCACGGCGCGATGGCCGAAGCGTTGCGCTTGGAGCTGCCCGCGCTCGAAAACGTCCTGGTAGTCGGCGGCGAGGGCGATACGGCCTTCGAGAAGCTGCTGGAAGGCCCAGGCGCGGCGCATACGGAGCAGGCCCGCGCGCAGCTTGCCGAGCGGCGGCCGAAGCCTGACGACGTGATTCAGCTTCTTTACACCTCGGGCACGACCGGCGAGCCTAAAGGAGTGATGCATACGTCGAACACCCTGTTCAGCGCGCTGCTTCCGATGGCGCAGCGTTTCAGCTTGGGTACTTCGGACGCCGTGCTGATGGCCTCGCCGATCGCGCATCAGACCGGCTTTATCTACGGCATGATGTTACCGATCCACGTGGGGTGTAAGACTGTCTTCCAGGATATGTGGGACGCCAAACGGGCATTCGACCTCATCGGCGCCGAAGGCGTGACCTTCACAATGGGTGCGACGCCGTTCCTGTCCGATCTGACCAACGAAGCCGAGCGCAGGCAGCGACAGCCGGAAAGCCTGCGCGTCTTCGTCTCGGCTGGCGCTCCGATCCCACGCACGCTGGTGCGGCGGGCAAATGTCGCGCTTGACGCGCGCATCATTTCCGCCTGGGGAATGACCGAAAACGGCGCGGCGACTACCACTCTGGCCGATGACGCGCCGGAAAAAACCTTTGAGACCGACGGCTGCGCTATCGCCGGTATGGAAGTGCGCGTGGTAGACGAAGCCGGACACCCCTTGCCACCCGACCGCGAGGGGCGCCTTCAGATTCGCGGAGCTTCCAACTTCGTCGGCTATCTCAAGCATCCGGAGTGGTACGGCACCGACGCCGACGGATGGTTCGACACAGGCGACCTGGCGCGGCTCGACGCGGACGGGTACGTACGAATCACCGGACGAAGCAAAGACATCATCATACGCGGCGGCGAGAATGTTCCGGTCGTCGAGGTCGAGCAGCTGATCTATCAGCATCCGGCGATTCTTGAAGTGGCGGTGGTTGCGATGCCGGACCCGCGCCTGGGCGAGCGCGCGTGCGCGTTCGTCACCTTGCGCGAAGGTGCGACGCTGACGCTTCGCGACCTCACCGAGTTTCTCGAGCAGCGCAAGCTTGCCCGCAACTATTGGCCGGAGCGGCTCGAAGTGCTGCCCAGTCTGCCGAAGACGCCCAGCGGAAAGATTCAAAAGGTGGCGCTGCGCACGGTAGCCAAAGAGTTGCCTACGAACCGAGCGCAAAGCGACAGGTGAATCGAAAAAACGCCCATCCCAAGAGAGACAGCACCAAGCGAGGGCCGCGAGCAAGCGCTGGTGAAGAGTTTGAGCCATCTGGAATTCGGCTGGGAGCCGACAGCATCTCCTGGCGCGTGAACCGCGAGGCGGTGTTATTGCTCGGCGGCGGGCGCGCGCTCCTGATGCAGATCGCGCACCCGCTGGTAGCCGCCGGCGTGGCGGAATACAGCAACTTCAAGAACGATCCGCTGGGACGGCTGCAACGCACGCTGGATACCATGTTCAGTCTCACTTTCGGCAGCCGTAAGGAGGTTCGGGCGGCCTGCGCGCGCATCAATTCGGTGCATGCCACTGTGCATGGAAAGCTTTCCAGGCCATCTCCGGGCTTTCCGGCAGGAACTCCCTACGATGCGCGCGATCCGGCGCTGCTGCTATGGGTTCACGCGACCCTGGTGGACACGGCGATGCTGGTGTACGGCCGCTACGTGCGAGAACTCTCGGCCCTTGAACGGGAACGATACTACCAGGAGAGCAAGGAGCATACGGCCCTGTTCGGCATCCCGGGTTCGCTTGTGCCCAAGGACGCGGAGCGCTTTCGCGCCTATGTGCACGAAATGACCGAGCACGGTCCCGTCAGGGTGAGCGCCACGGCCCGCGAGCTTGCGGCAAGCATCCTGAATCCGGCGGTCCCGCTGGCATATTCGTGGGCGTTCCGATTGCTGAATTTCGTCACCACAGGGCTTCTTCCGCCTAAGCTGCGCGCCGGCTTCGGCCTTCCCTGGAGCCCGGCAAGGCAGTTGCTGTTCGACGGCTCCAGCGCAGTTATCCGTAGGCTGATGCCGCTGCTGCCCGACCTCGTGCGCGCCGTACCGGCGAGTCGCAAAGCTGAGCGCGACTGGTCGCACTCGAGCTGGCGCGGTTGAGCTCGTCGTGCGAGCACGTCCCTGCAAGTCGGCTTCTGCGCGCAAACGAATCGAGCCAACACTATGCGGTCAGGGCGTCGAGCAGGGCTTTGACCTCTTTGAGGTTGGCCGTATCCAAGCCCTCGGTAAACCAGTTGTAGCGCGGGGCCAGCAGCTCGCGCGCCGCGCCGCTCTCTCCGCGCTGGTGCAAAAGCCGCGCAAGCGAGGTTGCCGCGCGCAGCTCAAAGGTCTTAGCGCTCATCTTTTGCGCCAGCGCCACCGCCTCGCGCAAGTCCGCCTCAGCCGCTTCGTCCTGCCCCAGTTTAAGCCGCAGCTCGCCGCGCACGCGCAAGATATGCGGCTGGTAGATCAGCTCCTGAGGGTTCGCCTGCAAGCCCTGCGCAACGGTTTGCAGCGCGTCGTCTAGTTGCCCGGCAAGACCGAGCGCCTCAGCTAGGTAAGCAAGCTGCAGCCCAGCGGCCATACCACATCCAATCTGCGACTGCTGTTGCAATCCTTGGCGAATCGCCGCGATCCCCTCCGCGACATGCCCGCGATGGGCGATCGCGTGGCCGTAAAAGACGCGGCCGAAGCTCGCAAACAAAGGGAAGCCGTGTTCGTCAGCGCTGGCTACGCACTGCGCAGCCCACTTCTCGCTCTCCTCGAACTCGCTCAATGTTGCGCAGAATAGTGCCCAGGCGCCTTGGGCGTTGGTTAGGTCATACGGATAGCTAAAACGCTGCGCGAGTTTTATCAATTGCTGTGCGCGGGCGCGCGCAGCGTCGGCCTTCCCCATAAGCGCCGCCGTACGCGCGCCGATGCTCAATGACTGGACGGCCCGAAAGCCAAGGACAGAAGGTTGCCAGGCTCCTGGCTCAGGGGCTCCTTCGTCAAGCAGGGCGCATAGCTTCAGGTAGTGCTCTTCGGCCTCCAGCAGCTCGCCGCGGTAGAAGCGCACCCAAGCCAACCCAGCGTGAGCGCCGAGAGACGCCGGCTTAAAGCCATAGCGCTCGGCCAGCTCGAAAAGTTGCTCACTCAGGCTCTGCGCGGTTTCGTACTCGCCAGCGGTAATGGCTGCCCCTGCAAGACCCATGAGGATCGCGGACCTTTGCGCGAGCTCACCAACGCGCTCGCTGAGCGCGCGGGCCCGGTTGTACGTTTCGACCGTCTCGGCAGCACTCAAACCCCTGGTTAACCCGAGCATCTGCCCGAGCGCAAGGGTAAGCGTAAGCTCGCGGGCCTCGCGCGCGGTCGAGTCGGGCAAGCTCGGAAGCATCGCCAGCGCCGCGCGGTAGCTCTCTTGCGCCTCGGCGAAAGCCGAGCGCGACGCCGCCTGACGCCCCGCTCGCTCCAGGTACTCCGCCGCCTTCGGTGCGTCCCCCGCGCGCCGATAATGATGCGCCAGCTCGGCCACGCGATCTTCCACGTTATCTTTGAACAACGCTTCGATCGCCTGCCCGGCCCGCGCGTGCAGCACGCGCCGACGCTCGATAAGCGCCGAGTTGTAGGCCACCTCCTGGGTCAGCCCGTGCTTGAAGGTATACTCGGACTCGGCGATAGCCGGCTGCTCGTAGATAAACTCGGCGGCTTGTAGCTCGCTCAGCATCCGCTCCAACTCTTCGTCCGAGCGCCCGCTTACGCTGCGAATCAAGCCCAGGGAAAACTCCTTGCCCAAAACCGCCAGCGTCTGCAAAAGCTCCCGCTGCTCGGTCGACAACCGATCGATACGCGAGGCCAACACGCCCTGCACGGTTAGCGGCACCTTGACCTCCGCCAGCGGCTTAAGCATCCGCACCGCACCGTCTCGCGCCAACACCCCTTGGTCGAATAGCGCCTGCACCATCTCTTCCATGAAAAACGGGTTGCCCTCGGTGCGCTCAAGGATCATGCGCTTTAGCGGCTTAAGCTCGGACTCCGCCCCCAACATCGCATCCAGCATCTGTTCCGCGCTCCGGCGCTCCAGCGGGTCCAGCCGCAACTGCGTGTAGTAGGTGCGATTGCCCCATTCGTGCCGATACTCCGGACGGTAGTTCACCAACAGCAATACGCGCGCGTTGGCCAGCCCCTCGACCAACAGATTGAGCAGCGCCTGGGTGCCTTCGTCCACCCAATGCAGGTCCTCGAAGACCAGGATCACCGGCCGGCTCAGACTCTCGCGCAAAAGGATGCGCTTGATGGCCTCCAGCGTGCGCTGACGCTGAATCCGCGGGTCCATCTGCGCCAGCGCCCCCGCGCCCTCCTCGCTGCTCAGAAGCGCAAAGAGGTAAGGCAGCGCGCTCTCCAGCGCGCGGTCGAGGGTCAGCACCCTGCCAGTTACCTTCTCGCGCCGGCGGCGAGCGTCGTCCTCGGCGTTGATGCCGAAGTAGTCGTGCAAGAGCTCAATTACCGGCAGATACGGCGAAGCCTTGCCGTGCGAGACCGAGTACGCCTCCAGCACCAGGCAGCCGCCTTGCGCCAACAGCTTGAACTCGTGGAACAGGCGCGACTTGCCGACCCCCGCTTCGCCCATCGCCGCCACCACCTGACCGCGGCCCGCCTTGGCCTGCTCCAGCGCCTGTTTGAGCTGACCCAACTCGGCTTCGCGCCCCACGAACTTCGACAACCCGCGCCGCGCCGCAACCTGCAGCCGCGTGCGCAGCGGTCCCAGACCGGTCGCCTCATAGACCTCGAGCGCCTCGCTCACCCCCTTAAGCCGCACCCGCCCCAGTCCCTTGAAGGCGAAATAACCCGCGCACAGCCGATAGGTCGCCTCGCTCACCACCACCGAGCCGGGATCAGCCAAGGCTTGCAGGCGCGACGCCAAATTCGCCGTATGGCCAATCGGCGTGTACTCGGCATGGCGCTCGTCGGTGCGAATCGAACGCACAACTACCTCGCCGGTGTTCAGCCCCACTCGAATCTGCACCGGCGCCCAGCCCTCGGCGCGCAGCGCGCTCGCAAGACGCCTTATCTCCTGCTGCATGCGCAACGCCGCCAAAAGCGCCCGCTGGGCATGGTCCTCGTGTGCCACCGGCGCGCCAAAGAGCGCAAAGATGCCGTCGCCGGTGGACTGCACCGTATAACCACCGTAGCGCTCCACCGCGTCGATCATCGCGCGCAGCGCAGGATCGATGACCCGGCGCGCGTCCTCGGGATCCAGTTCCTCCATCAACTCGGTCGAACCCTTGATATCGGCAAAGAGCGCCGTCACGACACGCCGCTCGCCTCCCGGAGCCTCCACAGCAGGCTCGACCGGCGGCCAACCGCTCGGTCAGGCCATCGTCGGCATGGCGGCGACCCCC
>JAJYYI010000119.1 GCA_021801125.1 Deltaproteobacteria bacterium
GGAGATTTAAAGGTTGGGGGCTTACGCCAAAGCCTGTTCTAGAGCCTTCTCCAGATGACGTTTAGGCACCGCGCCGACGATCTGCTCCCTGACTTGACCACCGCGGACAACCAGTAGCGTGGGTATGCCCCGAACGCCGAAGCGGGAGGGAGCTTGCGGGTTGTCGTCCACGTTGACCTTGACTACCTTGAGCCGGCCCGCGTATTCGTTGGCCAACTCGTCGATGACCGGCGCGATGGCTTTGCACGGGCCGCACCACGGCGCCCAAAAATCCACAAGCACGGGTTCCGCCGATTGCATCACTTCCTTTTCGAAGTCAGCGTCGGTGACATGGGTTACGTTAGCGTTAGCCATGGACAGCCTCTCCTTATGTTTTTCATTATAACCACGGCGCCTTTTCCGGCCAACAACGATGGCCTTCTCCCTTACACCCTTGCGGGCTATCGCGTCCGCGGCCAGCACACCTTCGGCTCAGACGCCTAGCCGCTGCCAACTCCCACTTCGGAGTTATGGGGAGAAAAAGTTAGGGGAACGGAACCCATTACAGTGCCTTACCGTTGACAGTTATATGCAAATCCGCTAAAACGATGGCCAACGCATGTCCGGACTCGCCAATAAGGGTTAAATGGACGCACCGCTCGCCCAATTTTGCAGCAATTGCGGAGTGCGCGTTCAAAACCCGGCTGCAAAACATTGCACGAAATGTGGCCAAGCTCTAACCGCGCAACGCTCTCAAGTAATGGTGGTACGCACCGAGAAGAACCCCGCATTGGCTGCATTCCTCTCGATGATCTGGGTAGGTCTCGGCCATATTTATAACGGCAGGCTCTTGACGGGGCTCGCCTTTATGGTTGTCTATCCCGTCGTGACAGTGGTCGCGTGGTTTGGTCTCTTTGCGGGTCTGGCCGGCAGCGTTGGTGGTCTGGTGGCGTTCTTGGTTTGGCCGCTTTTGTGGGTCTGGGCGGCAGCGAGTGCTTACAAAGGCGCGAAGCGGCGAAATGCTGAAGGCGGTTGAAGCTAAGGTGAAAGGCGCATAACCCTCTCCGCTGCGTGCTAGGTTAGGAAGGCCGAAGCCCCCGTGCGAACCGAGGCACTGATTTGGTTAGCATGCCAGCCCCGTCCGAAGAAAAAGACGGGAAGGGCGTCGCCATGTTTAAGAAGCGCATTTACGAGATCCTTGAGGTCACGGACCCAGAGGACAGGGCGAGCAAGATTTTCGAGTCTTTCATTCTTTCCCTTATCGCGCTAAACGTAGCCGCGTTAATCACAGAAACAGTCAAGCCCGTATACTCGGCGGCGCCTCAGGCCACGCGGACCGAAGGAGCTTTTTGCCTCCGCTTATTCGGATGCGGAATTGGAGCGATGGGCGGCGCACATCAAAGCATTTCTTTCCGACGGACTTGACGTCTACGCCTACTTCAACAACGACGCCCTGGGCGACGCGGTTCCGAACGCTCAAATGCTGGGGAAGATGGCCTCTAACACAGAGGCCGGCCGTCAACCGCTGGCGCGCCGCGACGTTTCAACGTCGCGGCGGGGCTCAGGCACAGGTAAAGGCGTGGGTAAGAGAGGTTGAGACGCGAGCACGATCGTAGCTCTCATCGGCAGCGCCGCATGCGGTGCGAACCCGCGACCGAGGTGTACCGTTCAGGGAATAACCCCGCTTTGGACGCGGCCCATCATGAACCCCAACACGGTTTCACCGTCTTGCGGATTTGGAATCGGGGATCGTCGGGGCAGCGACGTCCGCAAGCGTTGATCCGCCCAGCATCGTCCAGCCCAAGAGTGCGAGCCCGAGCGTTATGGCGAATGCCGCAACCAACGTCCATACGTTCCCCACAGGAGGCGTCGAGTACTGGCGGCGAACCAGGTCGAGGTCGAACCTCGGACCCGCTCCGAAAGGTGGCGCGGCAACACGCACGACCCTGAGATCCGAGCACATCACAGTGCCGGTGTTGAGGCTGCCGAATCCACCCAGCCGACATGCCACCTCGACATCGGCGCCCCGCGGACCCACTCTCAAGTAAAAACCGCGGCGCTCCCAT
Organism: Deltaproteobacteria bacterium; assembly: GCA_021801125.1. Classification (GTDB taxonomy): domain Bacteria; phylum Desulfobacterota; class Binatia; order Binatales; family Binataceae; genus JAJYYI01. The sequence goes on from JAJYYI010000119.1 coordinate 2,046, forward strand.
TCGGTCGTACCGCGAAGGTCGAGGGAGCTAATCGCGCCTTCCAAAATAGCGAGCGAGGCGCCCTGGGCGCTGCTCGGGACGTTTTCGGCGCGGATTCGAGCGCTCAGATAGTACCATCCGGGATCCAGCGTAAGATTCTGCGCCCAGCGCGCGTCATTCGGTTTGCGGTTCACGACCCTGAGCTCGCCCGGTCCGGTTGCGGAACGAAGCCACTGGAAACTCGTCATACCGGGTTTTTGCTCCCAGGCCTCGCTACGCCAATGGTCCGGCGAATCGCCCGACCCTGCGCGAAGATCGCCGTTAAGCAGGAGATTCTTTCCCATGACGCCCAGCGGTTCAGCGGGCTCGCTGCGTACAGAGGTACTCCTGGCGGTGCGGCCCACGATGCCTGAAAAGACCGTCGCGGTCGACGAACGCGCGCTTGGCCCTTGCGATGATTGAGCCGGCATCGAGCCGCCGGTGCGGAGCACGGTCGGCGCCGCCCAGGTCGGACCCGCCGACACAGCGAGCGCCATGACGCCAGCCGTCGCGCGCGCGACCGTCCGAAGAATGCTGTTACGGTTGCGCAGGGTCACCCGATCAAATCCAGTTGATGAGCCCCGGTCCCTGAAGCCACATCCGCCGATAGTACGCCGCACGAGCAAGCGGCGATCCCACCCAGAGCGGAAAAAAGTAAACGAAAAGAACCAACGCCGCGAGGATAAAGATCGCGCACACCGCCTTGCCAGCAAACCGCTCGCCCAGTTGGCGGGCGACGGCATACGCGCCGGCCATCGCGGCAACCATCAGTACGCCAATGCCGGGCTGGAAACCGAGCAAGCAGGCCGCCGCCACGGGCAGCATCAGCAGCGCGTGCTCGAGCGCTTCAGCTCGGCCTTCCCAGCAGTCGGCGAGCGATGCCCCCAAAGCCAGGAACCCGCAATAAACCGCCGGCATGTAATGATACAAGAATAGCGTGCGCCCGATGGGCACCCAGATCGCCAGGTAGAGCAGGTAACCAACCAACAGGAAAACTCTGCTCAGATCGGCGCCTCGCTTGATTTTTAGCGCCGTAATCGCGATCGCGCTCAACGCGCCCCACCAAATCACCGGATTACCGCCGCCCCAGATCACGGCCACGTCTCCCCGCTCGGGGAAACTCTGCCAGTACGCGATCGGCCGCAGCATCAGCGGCCAACTCCACCACGGCGCAGCGTAAGGATGGGTTGCCGTGTAAACGCTGCGCTCGTACCAGACGACGCCGCTGTAGTAGGCCAAGAGGTCGCCTAGCCCGCGCCACCAGCCAAGCCAGTAATGCGGCAGGAAGACGGCCAGATAAACCGCCGCGCTGACACCACCCACCAACGCTAAGCTGCCGATTATTCGCCGCGCCAGAAGGCGCCGGTCGACCGCCATCTCGGGTTCCGGACGAAATAGGCGCAGCAGCAAAAAACCGACCACCAGGACAAAAGTCGCCGCGGGCACGTAAAGCTTCGCGCTCAGACAGAGACCGAGCGTCACGCCCAACCAGCCGAGCGTGCGCCTGGATCGCGACGGCGTTTTTTCTTGAGCGAAGCGAAACAACAGAAGGTAAGACCACGCCGCGCAGGTGAGATAGACGATATCGATCACCGCGACTGGCGAGTCCACCAGAAACAATCCGTCGCATAAGACGGCCGCCGCGCTCAACGTCGCCGCGAGCCGGTCGCCAAAAAGCCGGCGGCCCAGCAGATAGGTTATTCCAATCAATACGGTTCCTAACGCAGCGTTCCCCAAGCGCCAACTCGCCGGGCCGTCGCCAAAAAGCTCGATACCCGCCGCGATAAGAAGCTTGGCTAGCGGAGGATGCGGGTCGAGGAAGGTCTCGGCATGCAGGTAATGTCGAGCCTGGGTGACAAAGTGGACCTCGTCGAAAACGATCGAAGCCGGATACCCCAGCCTCCAAAAGCGCGTGACCGCCCCCAGCGTGAGCAGTAGGCTTAAGACCAGAGTGTCGAGTCGGCTCCAAAACTTCGGCAGGCTGAACCACGAGAGCCCGCACCAAGGCGCCGCGCCGAACGCCTCATCTTCCCGAGTCTCCGACGCGCCGCGCATTTCGCGTCGCGGTTTCTCCAGAAAGGCGCGAGTGTGCGGCGGCATGGCATCCTCTCGGCGCTGTGACGCCATCGTCGCCGCTTCGCCGAGAGCCTGCGCCGGCGCGCCCGTCTCCGCTCGATCCAGGGCGGTCTGAGCCCATCGAACCAGCCGCCAACCAGCCGGCGGCGACATCCGCTCGATAGCTCGCAGCGCCAGCAGCGCGAGCGCCACGACGTTGACCGCCGCAGCAACCATTGCCGACGGCTCCCGCGTCCGGAAATAGGTAGCGGTCTGAAGGATCTGCGCCACTTGATAAAGGTTGAACAAGAAGGTGGCGGTGAGGATCCCCTCGACCGCCATCACCAGGTCGTCCTCCAGCGCGAGCGGAATGAGCAAGACCAGCGCGGGATAAAGGTAACGCTCGTGCATCCGCGGCAGCATCATGAACGAGCCAAAAAAAACCATCGCGGCGGCCAGAAACAGGTTGCGCGCCGAACGCTCGCGCCATACCAGGCCCGCGGTGAAAACGTACCAGCCGGCGGTTAGTGCGAGACCCCAGATAAAGTAGGAGACCCCGAGCATCGTGAGCGTGTCCGGCTCACGCAAACCGCCCAATAGCGCCATCAGATTAAAGGCATTGACGGAGGTCTCGTGGTAGTACGAAGCGGTCGAGTGATAAAGCGAGAAGATCCAACCCGGCTCATGGCCGAGCTGAAACGGCGCGATCGTGAGCAGCGCCAGCGCCGCTGCGGCGGCGATCGATTTGAGCCATTCGCGCGCTGGCGCTTCGAGCAATGTCCACCACGCCAACAGGGGCATCAGGATAAGGCCTTGCGGCTTGACCAGCGCGGCGATTGTGCTGAGCGCCCAACATGACACGTAGCGTCTGTCGAGCGCGGCGAGCAACGCCAACAGCATCAGCAGCGTCGGTACGGAATCGCTCTGGCCCCACGCCACGGTGTCGAATAAGAGGCCCGGGTTAAGCGCGAAGATGAGCATCCCGCCGAAGGCCGTCGCGCGGTCGCTATATTGACGGAGTCGCGCGAACAGCACCGAGCCAATCAAGCCGTCGGCAATCAGCGGCGGGCTTTCGGTCAAACGCCGCAACCCGTCTCCGGTAATGCCGAGGTGACGCGCGATCTCGCCCACCGCCCAGAGCAGGTAGAGATAACCGGGCGGATAGTCGAGAAAATAGCCGGGTTCGTAGGCGTGACGCGGGCCGAGCTGCGCCAGCTTATTCGCCCACGCCTGATAGGTGTTAACGTCGACGGCAACGCCGTAAAACAAAAAGAGCAGCGCGAACTTGGCAAGGGTGATGGCGGCCAGCGCAGCGAGCATGAGCCTCGTCTCGTTGCGCGGCTGTTGATTCAGGGGCCTCAGATTTGCCTGGATCGCCCGCGCGCACACATAAAAGAGAACGATCCCTGCTATGATCCCGAGCGCGGAATCGTACCAACCGTCCGATCCTTGCGGGCTCGCCCACGCCGAGGTCGCCGGCAGCGCCACCAGGATCGCCAGAGTCGCCAGCGCTGGGGCAAAACGTTTCAACCGAGGCCACCGGGGCCTTAAAGCTAATTCTCTGAGCTTCAGCACTAATCCAGGAAACTTAAGCAAATAGAGCAGGGCCGACATTAAGATTTTGCCATGTTATGTCGTTTCGCCAAGCCCGAAATCGATCGTCTCACGGTATGAGATCGATAGTACAGAGAAGCGCGCGAGATTCGGACCCACCCGGCCCTCAACCCGTCGAGCGCAGCCGCAGGGCCATGCACCGAGCAGCGGCGAGGGCAGGCATGCCGGTGTAGCGCTCAGCGCACGCGCCAGGTAAGTTTGGACCCATGAGCCAAGATGGGAGGCCGGCGCGGCCGGTCGCTGAACTGTTCAGCGACTTGGTCAAAACCGTTGGCGAGCTTCGCCAGCAATGCCCTTGGGACCGCGAGCAAACGCTCGAGACGCTCTCGCGCTACCTTGTCGAAGAGGCTTACGAAGCGTCGGACGCGGTCGCCGGAGGAAAGCCTCAAGCGATTGGAGATGAACTCGGCGACCTGTTCGCTCAGGTGCTGTTTCACGCCGTGATAGCCGAGGAACGCGGATTTTTCACGCTCGCCGAGATGCTTTCGCATGCACGCGACAAGCTCATACGGCGCCATCCGCACGTTTACGGTGCAGAGCGCCTTTCAACCGCCGAGGAAGTCGTGCGTCAATGGGACGTGATCAAGCGCGCGGAACGCGAGCGGGCCGGGGTTACTTCGGCCTTGGGCGACGGGGCAACCGGGCTCCCCGCGATGTTGCGCGCGGAAAAGCTCGGTCATCGGGCCCGCGCGGCCGGCGTCGATTGGCCTGACGTGCGCGCGGTGCTGGGCAAGGCGCGCGAAGAACTGGACGAAGTCGAGGCAGCCCTGGCGCGCGGCGATTTCCACCAGGCCGACGAGGAGCTTGGCGACGCCTTGCTGGCGCTGGCCAATGCGCCGCGCTTTCTGGGCGCCAGCGCCGAGCAAACCTTGCGCCGCGCCTGCGATAAGTTCACCACGCGGTTCGTTGAAGTCGAGCAGTTGGCAAACGATCGCCGGTTGACGCTGAAGCACCTTAGCTCCGAGCAAATCGACGAGCTGTGGCAGGAGGCCAAACGGCGCCTGTCAGCAGATCGCGAAGGCCGCGAGGACTAAGACTGGACACCGCGCCTCACCCCGACGCGTGCGCGCCTTTACGGGCCAGCCACGTGACACTAGAGTGAATCTCGCCACAAAACTCGCGCTTAGGGGGTAATCATGGCTTTCGCCGCAAGTGCTCATAAGGCGGTGGTTCAGGAAGAGTTCACCAAGCAGGCTCCGGCGTATGCGGTCAACCCTTCGATTACGGACCCGCAACGGCTGAAACGTCTCGTCCAGGCGATTGGTCCTTCTCCAAAGGCCAGAGCGCTTGAAGTCGCCACCGGACCGGGGCACGTCGCGATGGCGTTAGCGCGAGCTTGCCGCGAGGTCGTCGGCCTTGACCTCACCGAAGCTCAACTCGCGCAAGCCGAGAAGATTCGAGCCCGTCGCCGCATTGGCAACGTGCGCTTTGAAAGCGGTGACGCGGAGCGCACGCGCTTTGCGTCGGGAGAGTTCGACATCGTAATCTGCCGCTTTGCGTTTCATCACTTTGAACGTCCGCAGCGCGTGTTCGCCGAGATGAGCCGCGTATGCCGTCCAGGCGGCATCGTGGCAGTCGAGGACTTGGTCGGCAGCGAACATCCGAGCCGCGCGGCGTATCTGAACCGCGTCGAGCGGCTTCGCGACCCTTCGCATACCCGCTCGCTGCGCTTAAGCGAGCTGATCGCGATGTTCACCGCGTGCGGGCTCGAGATCGAGGAAATGTACCTGGGTTGTCTTAGGCCCGAAATGGAAACCTGGATGGCGAATGCGCGCACGCCTTCGCCGCAGGCACGGCGGGTCAGGGAACTGCTCGCTGCGGACGAGCGCCTGGACTTAAGCGGCGCACATCCTTACCGCGACAACGGCCATCTCCATTTCATTCAGCGGACCGCAACGATAATCGCGCGCAAGCTTAGGTCCCCGCGCCGTGTTAAGGCCCTTGTGAAAAGTCCCTAAAGACAACCCGCTTAACGGCCTGCACTGAACGGCCTGATGGAAAAGAGCGCTCGATGGGAGGCCCGCTTATTGAGCGAAGAAGCAGCGACACGTTTTTGCCCAGGGCGGGCGTCCGATTGATTTCGTCGGATTGAGCTGATAGAAAAGCCACTTATGCCTCACGTTCCGATTCATCCGTCGGCGATTAAGCGCCAGCGACAGAACCTAAAGCGCCAAGCGCGCAACAAGGCGCGCAAGAGCCGTGTCCGCCATGCCGTTACCGCGGCGTTGACCGCGATCGCCAAAGCGGACGCGCAGAGCGCCGAGCAGGCCGTGCGCGCCGCAACACGCGAGCTAAACAAGGCCGCAAGCAAAGGCGTGATGCATCGGCGGGCGGTGGCGCGCAAGGTGTCTCGGCTTCGGCGCCGCCTGCACAAGAGCGCTCAGGGCGCGGCGTCGTCCCAATAGCCGCCGTCCATTGCGGCGCCCCTTTACCTGTGCGGCGACACGAGACTGCCAAAGACGCATGCGTCCGCGGTCGTGTTACGGTTGCTGCGCGAGAAACCTCTGCGCCTTGGCGGGCGAGATATCGCCATAGCGCGTCAACGGCTCGAAGAGATCAAGCACCACGCGATCATTGGAACATACCCCGCGCATCGGCGAATTGACCAGATGCGAGTTCACGAATATCTGAGCCACGAGCGCCTTGCGCGCGTCGCCGCTGCGCTCTAACTCCCACTCCGCCTCTTTAATCAGCAGCGCCGCCCCTACGGCATCGGCCATATAGTGGGCGAAAGCGCGCGCCCGCAGTTGAGCGATCTCGCGCCCGGATCGCGCCAGGAACATCAGCGCTTCGCGAATTTCGGCCAAGGCCCGCGACAGGTGCGTGCGCGCGCGATCGAACAGCGCGTCGCCCTGTCCGGTGGGGGCGGCAAGCGCGCTCAGCACCGAGCCGAGCACCTGTTCGTCACTGAGCGACCGCAGCACGTCCAGACAGATGATGTTCTCGGTGCCCTCCCAGATAGTGTGGCACTGGGCGTCGCGCAATTGGCGCGCCAACGGCCAGTCCTCGATATACCCGTTGCCGCCGTGGACCTCGATCGCTTGCGAAGCGAAGTTCAGTCCGCCGCGCGTGGCGCGCAGTTTAGCTAACGGCACCAGCACCCGCGCGAGCGCTCCTTCGCCGCAGGCGGCGAAAACCAACGCGGCCGCCGCCTCTAGCTCGACGACCATGTCGACCAGCGTCTGCCGCATCATAGGTAGCTCTTCGAGCCGCCGGCCGAAGGCGGTGCGATGGGCCGCGAAAATCGCCGACTCCAAAAAGGCGCGCCGCATGATGCCGAGACCCATCACGGCCACGCCGTGGCGCGAGGTGTTTACCATCTCCATCATCCGATTGATCCCGCGCCCGTCACGCGCGTTCTGCGCGTCGGATGATTCCCCGCCAGCGAGCAGGTAAGCTTCAGCATCAACGAAGTCGGCCTCGGCGGTCGGAACCGCGCGGGTGCCGAGCTTGTCCTTGAGCCGGCGCACGTGGATCCCGTTGCGCGTTCCGTCGCCGCGCCATCTGGGCACCAGGAACAAAGCCAGGCCGCGCAGCCCTGGCTGACTCCCTTCGGGCCGCGCCAAGGTCGCTATCAGACCGGCGTCGATATTCGAGCAGAACCACTTCGACCCGTTGAGCAGCCAACGCGTACCGTCCCAGCGGGCGCTCGTGGTCAGTGTGGACAGGTCAGAGCCGCCCGTGCGCTCGGTCATAAACATCGCGCCGTCCCACGCATCTTCGAAGCGTTCCGCGCTGAGCCGGGCCAGCAGTTGCTCGCGAACCTCCGGCGCGGCGAAGCGGCGCACCAACGCGAACACTCCGCTGGTCATGCCGGTTGCGCAGAGCATCCCAGTCTCGGCTTGCGAGAGCATAAAGTTGAGCGCCGTCGCCATCGCTTCGGGGTAGCGGCGGCCGCGGCGCGCGGCTTCTCGTCGCAGGCGCGGTCCGGCGATGCCCGACTCCCAGATGTCGCGTTTGGTCGCGATTGCGTCCGGATGATGGACAATCTCGTCAATCCGCTCGCCGTGGCGATCAAATTTCACGAGTTGGGGAGGATTCTTGTCGGTGACCTCCGCGCGGGCTGCGATCGGCCCGCCGATCAGGGCGCCGATCCGGCGCAGTTCCGGCTCGCACCATTCGAAATCCTCAGGCTCAAGCAGGCGGCGCATCAACTGCTGCAGATTCGGATCGATCTCGTACCAGTTAAGCCCGATCGCGCTCTCAAATTCTTCGTACTTAACCACGATTGCACCCCTTCAAGCTGCGAGCTTGATGAAAAGAGTGTACCATCGACGGCCTCACGATGTATCAAGCGACGCTGCGCGGTGATTTCTCCCACTGGCGTTCTACGACATCACGGCCGGCGTATCACCCGGGCGCGCGTCTGTTAGCGTTCGGCGTGTTGTTGGAGATAATCGAGGATGGCGCGGCGTTCGTCGTGGGTGAGCGTCGGCAGACCGGCCTCGCGCATCCGCGGCTCCATCGCCTGCACCTGCACCTCCCACATCGAGGCGGTCAGTGACCCGGGGTTGTACACGGCGTGACATCCGCTGCAGCGCGACGCGTAAAGGCGAGCACCGTAGCTTTCGGCGTCGGGCAGGCCTCGGCGGCATCCCACGCTCGTCAGCCCGAGCAGAACCAGGAAAAACGCGCACGCGCGGCGCAAGGACTTAACGTCTGCCGATCGGAGATTACGCGCCCGCAATCGTCATCTCGGCGATCTTAATCGAGGGTGCAGCGACCCACGAACGCCAGTGCAGATCGTTGCCGATCATCACGATGTCGCGCATCATTTGCGACAAGTTGCCGGCGATCGTGATTTCCTCGACCGGATAGGCGATCTCGCCGCCCTCGATCCAAAACCCGGCCGCGCCGCGCGAGTAGTCACCGGTTACCAGGTTAATTCCGAAGCCGATAAGCTCGGTCACCAGGAGACCTTTTTCGACGGAGCGAATTATCTGTTCGGGCGATTCGTAACCGGGGGCGAGGTACAGGTTGGTCGGCGCCGCGCTCGGCGGGCCACCGATACCTCGCGCCGCGTTGCCGGTGCTGGCAAGGCCGAGCTTGCGGGCGGAGTAGGAGTCGAGCAGGTAGGTCTTCAGCTCGCCATTGGTGATCAACGCCTTGCGATACGCGGCAGCGCCCTCGCCGTCGAAAGGCCTGGAGCCCAAGCCGCCGACGATCGTAGGGTCATCGATCAACTCGACCTGCGGCGCCGCAATTTGAGTGCCGAGCTTGTCTTTGAGAAACGAGGCGCCGGCGTACAACGCATGACCGCACGCGGCCGCGGCCACCGCGCTAATCAAGCCGGCCCCCATCTCTGGGTCAAACACCACCGGCGCCTTGGTTGTGCGTATCTTTCGCGCCCCCAGGCGCCTTCGCGCGCGCTGTCCCGCGATAAGGCCCACTTCCTCGGGCTCTTGCAGCTGATCGTAGCGGCGCGCCGCAGTGTACCAGTAGTCGCGCTGCATCGAGCCGTTGGCTTGCGCGATGGGCGTCGCGACCAGGCTGTATGACGTCGCTTCGTAGCTGGCGCCAAAGCCCTGGCTGTTGAGGAAAGTCAGGCGGTGCCATCCCGAGTGAAACTCGGCTCCCTCGGAATTAGTTATGGCGGGATTGGAGGAAAGCGCCGCGCGCTCGGCTCGCCGGGCCATGTCGAGGGCCCGCTCAGCCCCGACCACTCCATGCTCCGAATCCGCCAGGTTGAGCTGCGGGATTTCGCGGGGATGCAGCTGCGCGGGCGGCAGGCCCGACCATGGGTCGCGGGCCGTCACCCGGGCAAGGGCGATCGTCTCCTCGATAAAGCGGTCCAGCCCGTCGCGCGATAGCTCTGCGGTCGAAGCGCACGCGCTGGAGCGTTCCACGAAGACGCGCAGGCCGATACGGCGCTCGCGCGAGCTTTTGAGCTTTTCGACTTCGCCCAGGCGCACTCCGGCGCTGAGGGCTTCGGCGGTGGAAGTCAGGACCTCCACGGCGGTTGCGCCGCGCGCTCGGGCGCGCTCGAGCGCCCATTGCGCGAGCGAGAGGTCGGAGTCGCCGTCGGCTAGTTCGCGCGGTGTCATGCGTGTGTGCCGCCTACGGTGATGGCGTCGATCTTGATCGTCGGCAAGCCCACGCCGACGGGCACCGACTGGCCGTCCTTTCCACAGGTGCCGATTCCCGCGTCAAGCTGCAGATCGCAACCCACCATCGAGACGCGTCTTAGCACCTCCGGACCGTTGCCGATAAGCGTAGCACCCTTGATGGGCCGCGTCAGGCGGCCATTTTCGATGAGGTACGCCTCGCTGGCCGAGAAGACAAACTTGCCATTGGTGATATCAACCTGACCGCCACCGAAACTGGCGGCGTATATTCCGCGGTCCACCGAGCGGATTATGTCTTCCGGCGCGGAGTCTCCGGCAAGCATGAAGGTGTTGGTCATTCGCGGCATCGGCATATGCGCGAAACTTTCGCGCCTGCCGTTTCCGGTGAGCGGCATGTTCATGAGCCGCGCGTTGAGGCGGTCTTGCAGATAACCGCGCAGGATGCCGCGCTCGATAAGCACCGTGCGCGAGGTCGGCGTGCCTTCGTCATCGACGTTAAGACTGCCGCGCCGGTGGGCCAGCGTGCCGTCGTCAACCACGGTGCATAGCGGGCTCGCCACCTGTTCGCCGATTCTTCCGCTGAAAGCGGAGGCGCCTTTGCGGTTAAAGTCACCCTCAAGGCCGTGACCAATCGCCTCGTGAAGTAGTATTCCAGGCCATCCGGGTCCGAGCACCACAACCATCTCGCCCGCGGGCGCGTCGACCGCCTCGAGGTTTACGATCGCTTGGCGCGCGGCTTCGCGAACGAACTCGCGCCAGCGCTCGCCGTCGAGAAAATAGTCATATTCGAGCCTTCCACCTCCGCCGAAAAAACCCATCTGGCGCGTCCCGTTTCCTTCCGCGATGACGGTGACGTTCAGCCGACAGAGTGGCTGCACGTCGGCGGCAAGCTTCCCTTCGCTGGTGGCCATCAGGACGATCTTGGTCTCGGTTGCAACCGAGGCCATGACGTTCTTAATCCTCGGGTCATAGGCTCTTGCGGCACGATCGATCTCTTCGAGCAAAGCGACCTTTTTCGAGGCCTCGACCTCCAAGGGCAGCGTCGAGAGCGCGTAGAGGTCGTGACGGTCAACCGGCTGACCGACGGTTACCGGCTGCCGCCCGCCGGCCGACTGCTCGGCGATCATGCGCGCCGTTTGCGCAGCCAGACGCATCCGGTCCACCGTAATCTCGTCGGAGTAGGCGTAACCCGTCCGCTCCTGGGCGCAGACCCGAACTCCGCAACCCTGGTTTACGCTTTTCGCGGTTCGGTTCACCATCGAGTCCTCGAGGTTGATCGACTCGTTGCTGCGCCATTCGAAATAGATGTCGGCGTAATCCGCTCGGCGCTCGAGTGCGGTGTCGAGCACTTTTTCAAAGGCGCGCTCGCTGAGTCCGAAACGGTTCAGAAAAAACTTATCCGGCTGAATCAGTTCATTAGCCATGAAATTATTTCCTTGCGGGCGCAGCGCCGCATTCAAGGCTTGCTGTCAGGGCTGGATTATACCATGCAACGGCGAATTTGGCGCAGGCCGGCGCCGTCACGTTCCAGCGCGTGAGAGCGAGGTCCCGGCCGCTTACCTAGCAGTGCGCACCAGAGCGTGAACCAGCAGCCTAACGGCCCGCTCCTTTCGAGTTGGGCGGGATGCTCTACACGCCAAGGTCCGGCGTTGAGGCGATGTTCTCTCGTACCCGGCGGTCAGAGGTCCGGTCGCCAGACTGCTCGGAACGCACCCGGCCGGAGTGCGCAAGCGATTACCGGCTTTCGGGCGGTTTGGGGACCATATGATCGATCACGGCCTGAAGTCCCCGCCATCCGTGAACCAGTCTTGCGCTTACCTCGCGATTGCGCGCTAACAGAAAGGTGAGCACGACGCCGGTTGCGAGCAAGTTGCCCAACTCCACCTTCCAGCGCCGCAGCACGTTGAGCATCTCTTCGTCAATCATCGTCATGAGGCCAACGAAGAAAAGCTCGAACAAGAGAAACACCAAAAATAATCCGGCAACCAGAACTTCAGTCCGTTTAAGATTCGCCAACAAAGCCGCGACCAACACCCCGAAGACCATGAAGGCGGCCAGATGAAGTACGGTGTAAACGAAGACCAGCTCGGGCGACACCGACGCCATCATCGCCGCACCCTGTTTGCCGACAATCGCCGCGCCGAGAATCGTCGGGGTCTGGAACGGCCGGCCCGCGCTTAAGTCGAAGAGAAAGAACCAGAGCGCAACCGCCAGCCCGCCGAGGAGCCCGGCGACGATCCCTTCGCTCACGACCTCGACCGACGAGCCCAAGAGGTTTCCGCCCAGGCCGGGATTGCGCGCGAAAAAGTAGGCCAGCATCACCGCCACGCCCACCAAGTTTGCCACCAGCACGCTCCATTGCGAGACCGTTGAGCCGAACGAAGCCTCTTTGTCCGCGAGCAAGACAACGAATACGCTCTCGGAGCATGCGATAAAAATCGTGACAAAAAGCGCCAGCACCGAGGCTCGTTTGGTGGTCTTAACCAACCACGCCATCACCAGGCCCACCGCCGCAAACGCGCCGAAGTGCAGAGCGGTATAAACCAGCGTCGAGCCCAGCGAGGGTTCGCTGCCGGCCGCCAGCGCACGAAACAGAAGGGCGCTCAGCACGGCAGGAGTGCTGAGCGGCAATCCTTCGCTCAAGTCCACAAGCATAAAACAGACGGCGATGGCAAGCGCACCGAGCAAGCCCGCGACCAGACCGTCAACCAGGATTGCGTCGAGATGGAGAAGCTGAGGCAGAGTGCGCTCACCGTCTGGCATTTCAGGCGGGGCAAAGTCATCCAATTTGTGTTTCATAAGCGGTGATTACCAAAACCTCCGTCGACAGATTTTGACCCCTCCTTACTGAACAGACGATATCGCCACCGTCTGATTCGATTGTTACGGCGGTTCTTTTATGTCAGGACATTTTATTTAACACCTGTCTCGACGTTCATTGCAAAGGCGCATCGGCATGAAAGCCGCGCTGCAATAACGAGCGAGTTTCGCTTTTGGCTAGCGAGGCCGCGAGCGGTTTCTTCTTTGCGGGCAGGCCTCGCCGAAGCGCCGAGCCATATCCGAGGCGTTGTTATCGCACGGCGCCGTCTATTGGGCGGGCGCTTGCTGACGGCGTGGTCGGCGCCCCAACACCCGATAAAGGCGCCACAGAAACGAAGCGAAGGTCGCTGGTTGCCGGCAGAGCCACGGCGGCTCCGTCTACCCCAAGCGGGTAGAGCGCCGGCACCTGACCCAAGATGCGGGTGCCGTCGCGCACTACGACCGAGCCCAGCGGCGTGCCAGCGGGAACCGGCGAGTTGATAGAGGAAGGCATCTGATATTGGACATTGATGTTAGCCAGGTCGTCGCGCGGTACGAGTACTCGAGTTCCGCTGGCCGCAATCGGCTGCACGGCAAAGCCTGAGCCTACGCGCACCTGAACCGGCAGAGGTTGCCCCCGCTTGACCGGCTCAGCAACGGTGTAAGTTTGAAAGCCCCATTCCAAAATATGAGCCGCCTGCCGAAAGCGCTCGGGGTTCGAGGGCGCGCCGAGGATAACGGCTATCAGGCGCATGTCACCGCGCTTGGCGGTGGCGGTTACGTTAAAGCCGGCGTGGTAAGTAAAGCCGGTTTTGATTCCGTCGCAGCCGTCAAAGCGACCGATGAGATGGTTGGTATTGCGCAGGATGAGAGCACCGTCGAAATCGGCGCTCTCCTGGGACGACCATTTGAGCAGATCGGTGTGGTAGATGATTTCGCGCGCCAGGATGGCGAGGTCGTAAGCGTCGGTAAAGTCAACGTCGTGGCCGGGCGTAGGCGGCAACCCGTCGACCGTACCGTAAAATGTATGAAACATGTGCAGGCTCTGGGCACGCTGGTTCATCAATCGTACGCAGGCTTGGGTTGAGCCGGCTATCTTTTCGGCTACCGCGACTGCGGCATCATTGGCCGACCGGATGAGCGCCGCCTTCATCAGCTCGCCCAAAGGATAGACGTCGCCCACGTGAAGCCCTAACCGCGAACCACCCGTATAGGCGGCGACCGCGGAAACGCGCACCGGGTCGTTGAACGAAAAGCGCCCGGAGCGAATCTGGTCCTCGGCCACCAACAGCAGCATCATCTTGGCCATGGAAGCGGGCGGCCAAGTCATATGCTCGTTGTTGGCGTATAGAATCGTGCCGGTGTCGGCGTCCTCGAGCAACGCCGCCTTAAACGGCACCCACGGCCCTTGGGCGAGGGCGCGGTGGGCGTGGCGAGCGTGATGGTGGCGATGGCGATGCTGGGCTGCTTGCGCCGCCACGCTACCAAGCGCAAGCCAAAGACCTAAAAGACTGCCCGCGCGAACGACGCTCCGAAGCCTTTGCGCCAAGCGATGTTGCCTGCCAAACAGAGCCCACGCCTTAGTCATAGCCACCCCACTCTCCGCAACCTCTCAAACGTTCGTAAGCTCGCGGCCTTACTTGGCTACCTGACCCAACTCGCCCGCCGTCGATATCGCCTTGCCACCAGCCTGGGCTTCCAACTTCGCCTTAAGCCGGGACAGGTTTATACGGGCCGGGTCGTAGCCCGGGTTGATCGCCACCAACTCCGACCATTGCATTTGCGCCCGGCCGTAATCACCCATCTCCGCGTAAATCACCCCTAACATGTTCAGAATATCGGGTTGCTCCGGGTCGAGTTGGGCGGCGATCAGCATCTCCTGCAGAGCGTCATGCAGCTTAGATTGCCGTTCATAGACCAGAGCAAGGTTATAATGGGCTTCCGCTCTCCCGGGTCCCAGGATCGTTGCCGTTCTTAAGGCGTCCGCGGCGTCCTGCAAACGCCCGTCTTCTTGATACAGGAGGCCAAGGTTGAGGAACAAGTCCCAGTCGCTTAGGCCAAGCTCGGCCGCCAACTGGTATTCCCTCAACTCGCCTTGCCGGCGACCAACCATCCCGTAAGCGTAACCCAGGTGGTAATGAGCTAGGCCGTTGCTCGGATTACGCTCTATAACCTGGAGATGAAGCCGAATCGCCTCGGTGTAGTCTTCGAGGCCTAGAAAATAGTCGGCGAGCGGGTCGCATACTTCTTCGTCAGACTCGTCGCGATAGCGCGACGTTGCGCGAGCGCTCTGCGACACCGCAGTAATGAGGACAATGACCGCAAATGCAAGCTTTAATCGCCGACAGGCTGTAAAGCGAGGCGCGAAGCCCACTGTGTGCTACCAAGCAGAAACCTTAGCAGACGCGCGTCTGGCACGGAAGGGAGTTTTGAAGAAGTTGCGCTAATTGGCTCATTAGCGCAAAGATGGGCGATTTTTGCACCTGTCGGCCTTCGAGCACGCGGGGCAGCGTTGTTGCAAGCTAAAGCGCTCTTAAGACCGGGTGGCTTCAGGATAACTCTTTAAGGTCGCGGGCGAACTGGGAGTCGGACCCGTCCAAGCGGCGAGCTTCTGGTCTCAGGCTCCCGTTTGCCGCTGCTTGGCGGTCTCGGCACGCAGTTCACTGGCTAAAATGAACAACTCGACGAAGGCGCGGGCGATCACCGACACCTTAGCCCCCGACGGTTCGCCGGCCGTTCGCGGTAGGTGGCGCACGTCAACCTCGCATATCCGGGCCCCCCGCGCCACGAGCTTGGCCATAAGCTCAGTGCTGATCATCGCGCCGTCGGCCCTCAGGGCGAGCCCTTCGAGCAAGTCGCGGCGAAAGAGCTTGAAACCGCAATCGATGTCGCGGATTTGAAGGCCAAACAGGAGTCGCATCAGCGCACTCCACAGCTCGCCGTTAAGCCTTCTGACCAGGCCCTCGGCTCGATTGACGCGCCTGCCGACGACGACGTCGCACTGTCCGATCTTTTCCACCAAACGGGCGAAGTCTGCGGGATCGAACTGGCCATCCCCGTCGCAAAGCATCACGTACGGCATGCGAGCGGCTTGCAGTCCGGACTTGACGGCAGCGCCATAACCGCGGTTTACGGTGTGGGTTACTGAGCGTACCCGGCTATCGGCCTTGGCCAGGCGCGCAGCGATTTCACCGGTGCGATCCCGACTACCGTCGTTCACCACAATCAACTCGTAATCCAGCGCCCATTGGGCAGCCGCCCGCCCAAGACCCTCGACGACGTGCTCAAGGTTGGCTTCCTCGTTATGGGCCGGCAGAAAGATGCTAAGCCCGGTCAGGCGCGCCGGCGCAAGATTTAACGATGGCGAAGCTAAGCGGCGGCTCATCAGCTTAGGGTAGCATCAGGCCCGGCTTCGGTTTGCGCATTCAATCTGCGGCGGCAAAGATACCGCGCCGGAAATCCGGAGCGGTCGAGAGCGCCGCGGAACCGACCGAACTCCCCGGCGCAGTCTGTGTGGCACCACCGGATGTTCTCGCCCAGGCGCATCGCATAGCGCGTGCTTTCCGAAAGCCTCACGCCTCGAGAATCGCCCGGGCTTTGCCGATACGCACGCTGGCGGGCGGATCGGTCGCCACCAACCCGCAACGGTTGGGTTATTTTGCCCATGCCTGAGAGGCGCATCTCAGCCGTCGAGCTGTCGGTAGCCGCCGCGAAAAAAGAGCAGGGGCCGACCCTCCTGAGTGCTCGCTTCCTCCACCTCGCCCAGGTAGATCGTGTGGTCACCGCCCTCGTAAGCGGCCACCAACCTACACTCGATGTAGGCGAGCACCCCGTCCAGGATCGGCGCCTGATTTGCGCCCGGCCGACAGGCTACGCCCACGAACTTGTCCGGTCCTTTGCCGGCAAAGCGGCGCGAGACGTTCTCTTGCTGCTCGTTCAAAATATTAATCGTGAATACCTTGCTTGCGGTGAAATGCGGATGGCTCTCCGCGGTCTTGTCCACGCACACCAACACAAGTGGCGGATTCAGCGAGACTGACGCCACAGCGTTTGCCGTGAGGCCGGACGGCTCGCCCTCGGCGCTGACGGTGGTAACTACCGTGAGTCCGGTGGCAAAATGGCCCATCACTCGACGCAACTCGAAACTGCTAATCGCCATAGTTGAGCGTTTCCTTACCGGTGCTGCCAAGCGTCATTAAGACTACTACAGCCCCTGCTCGCCGCGTGCAAAAAAGCAAGCGTCAGCGCGCGAACGCGGGTTGACGCTGCACTCTTGAGTCCGAGCGGCATTCCCGCCGCTTATGCGGTTTAGGCTGGCCTTGAGCGGCGTTACGATTCTCAGACACCCTGTCCGCGCCCAGGAGCAAGCTGCTAAGAGTTCGTCCATTATCGAGAGCGGATAACAGAATGGTGCTATGAGCGCAAATCAGGTAAAAATAAATTGGGCTGTTGATTCCCAAACCATGTTCGAGTCGGCGACAACATGAGACGCGAATCGCTGCGCGCATTGATCGCATTGCTGCTGTTATCTGCCTCGGCGCCACTGCGAGCCCAAACCACCAACGTTTCGGCCAACACATCGACCGGGTCGCCATCCCAGCAAACAACAGTCAACCACGTGGCTCAACTGTCCCCCGCACCCAGTCCGGTAAAGAAGGCGATTTTTTCGCCTCCGGCAAACGTCGGAACGCCGATACCGGATACCGCCGGCGGGCGCCTTTTGGCTTTGCTCGGCCGTACCCGAGTATCAACACCAGGTGAACAGGAACTGGCAAGAGTGCGCTACAAATCCGAGCTAGAGGACCCGCTCAATTGGGCGGTAGCTATCTACAAATCGCGCCACCAGCTGATAGTTTACTACAAAGGCCGGATGTTTAGGACCTATCACGCGGTGTTCGGACGCTATCCAGATCCGGGGCCGAAGCTTTACGAAGGCGACCTGCACACTCCGGAGGGCGTCTACGCGATCGTGGGCAAGTACTACAATCGGCGTTGGCGGCGTTTTCTAAAGATCAACTACCCGAACGCCGTCGACCAGTTGCACTACATAAAGGCGGTGGACGACGGGGTCGTGCCGGATTCGAATGGGCGACCGGCTCCGCTGGGTGGTGCCATCGGCATCCACGGGACCGACGCGCCATGGCTCAACCGCACCAACGTGAATTGGACAGCCGGATGTATTTCGGTGGACAACGACGCAATCCTCGAACTCGACACTCTGCTGCCCCGTGGAACGCTGGTGTTAATCAAGCCCTAGCCGAGGGACGACTTCGGGTGCCCAAGTCGCGCTGGCTTTGACCCGCGCTAAACTTGCTTCATCGATTTGCGCCGCGACCAGTAATAGTAGACCGGCACGCCGCTCAGCACGATTACGAGCCCGGCCCAGGTATAACGCGGCTTCATCACCAGTAGATCGATCATCAGGGCGACCGCCGCCGCCATATAGCACGCCGGCAGATAAGGGTAGGCCGGCACGCGGTAAGGGCGCGGCGCATCAGGCTCGCGCACGCGCATCACGAACACTGCAGCGACCGTCAATACATAGAACATCAGCTCGGCAAAGACTACGTAATCGAGCAGATCGCTGTAACCGCCCGAGACAGCGAGCAGGGCGGTCCATATCGCCTGCATCACGAGCGCCCACCCGGGCACAAGCGCGCGGTTGAGGCGCGCGGCCGGCGCCAGAAAGAGACCGTCGGCAGCCATCGCATAGACGGCGCGGGCGCCGGTCAGAATCAGGCCATTGGCGCAGCCAAACGTCGAGACCATCACGATTACCGCGGCAATCGCCGCACCGGTCGGACCCCAAGCACCCGCCATCGCCGCCGCTGCCACGCGATCTTCACTGGCATGCGCGATACCCCGAGCAGCCAGCGTCGCGCCGCCGGCAACGCCGCGCGCGGGCAACTCGGCCAGATACGCCACATTGGTCAGGAGATAGAGCACGACTACGACGCCGGTGCCAAGCAGTAAGGCACGCGGCAAATCGCGGCGCGGGGTGCGAAGCTCGGAAGCAGCAAAGGTCGCCGCCGCCCAGGCGTCAGCCGAAAAAAGCCCGCCCACCATGGCGGCGCCGAACCCGGTCAGCAGATCGAAGGAAAACCCGCCGGTGCCGAAAAATCCTTCGAAGCTGAAGTTGGTCGCGATAGCGCGGTGGTTGGGCGCCAACGCCAAGCCCACGGCGATGATCAAGACCAGCGATAAGAGCTTTACCGCGGTAAAGATATTTTGCAGGCCGCGCCCGACGTCGATACCGCGCAGGTTGGCCGCGGTGAGGAAGAAGATCACGCCGACGGCGAGCGCCTGTTGCCCTGAGACCCCGAAGCCGCCGAACAGCGACGCTCGTCCCGCAAGCGCCGGCCAGAACACCACCGCAAAGCGCGCGAAGGCAACCGAAACGGCCGCGATCGTTCCGGTCTGAATGACCAAAAAGAGCGTCCAGCCGTAAAGAAAAGCGCACAGCGAGCCGTACGCTTGGCGCAGATAGACGTACTGACCCCCAGCATGTGGCATCATCGCCGCCAACTCGCCGTACGCCAGCGCGCCGCACACCGTCATCACGCCGCTCACCACCCATACAGCGAGCAACGCAGCCGGAGAATCGACCCGTCGCAAGATGTCCGCCGAGACGATGAAGATGCCGGAGCCGATCATGGACCCCGCCACCACCATCGAGGCGTCAAGCATTGAGAGGCGGGGAAGAAGGCCGGGGGCCGGCGGCTCGACAATTTCGCCGGCCGTTTCCTCCCCACGCGAATGGGACTTTCGCTCCATTGCCAAATTGGTAATCCTCGAAAAAAATTGAAAAAAACTATAGACTCAGGTTTGGCTTCGGTGCAGGGCCAAGGAGCGTCAAAATTATGGCCGCAAAACGATCCAGTGGGAAGAGGCGTTCGCGCGCTCGTACCCACGCTGCTTACTCCACGGACAACCTCGGCCAGTTACGGGCAGCGGTAGACGACATTCGACGGCGTTTGGAAAGCGAAGCAAAAAAGCGGGGCTTCAAGATCCCGGGCTTTGAACAGACCGCGCAGGCGCCCAAGCGCTTCCTTAATGAGATTAATGATTTGCGGAAGAAGGGTTACCAGCTAGGTTCCAAAGTCAGGCGTGCGCTGGCAAATCCAGACCCGCGCCGCATTCAGGAGCAGGCGAAATCGATGCTGGGCGCGATGAGAGCTCAACTCGAGCAGCGCACGAATGAAGTAAGGGAAAAAGGTGAGCAATTGAACGATCTGCTCCGTCGCTCAGCGCGCCAAGCCTTCCAAATCCTGCAAAGCAAGCCGAGGTCGGCTCGGCGCAGCTCATCCCGACGAGCCGGTTCTTAACCGCCTTTTGACCGCGCAGCCCGACGCGAATGCGCCGCCCGCTCCGCTTTGGACACCTGCTGCCGCCGGCCCATCCGACTAGAGCGCGTGCGTCAGGCCGAATTCAGCAAGGAGCGGCCCCGCAGCAAATCCAAATTGCTCGCATATCGTTTGGGAGCATGGTCGGTGCGCGTGTTGCCGCTGACTGCGCCTGCTCAACCTGGGCAGAATCCTGCGCACCCCTGCACGATGATCACTGGGGGTATACCCATCCCGCAGCCGACAACCACTGCTTGCGCGTGGCGTGAACGCAAAATCGACGCGACGGCGCCGCCGCATGATAAGGACTGGAATTCTTAGGATAACTGAAGAGAATTTCCGCACGCCAAGCACCGACCATCCAAGGAGCGTCACCCGATGAGCGAAGACAACCGCAGGCAATTCACGATGGCCAGTAAGTCGCTGCCGGAAATCCGCGTAGGCCCGCCACGCCTGACGATCCACCACGGCTCTTTGGTGTTGGTCACGGACGCCGCGGGCGAGATAGAATCGCGAAGCGAAACCGGGCTGTTCTTTCGCGACACGCGCTTCGTCTCTCAGCTCAATGTAGTAATCAACGGCGAGCGATGGTTGCCGATTCAGTCCACGCCGTTGCGATCTAACGCTCATCGCTTGTACTTCACCAATCCCGAGCTGCATGCCTTGGACGAGGCGCCAATCCCGCTGCAATCGCTGAGCTTTCAGATCGAGCGTGAGGCGGGAGACTGCCTTTATGAATATCTGCGGTTGTGTAACCACTCCGGTCGACACCTCACGCTGCGGCTGAGGGTCGTGATTGACTCCGATTTCGCCGATCTCTTCGACGTTCACAACCGCCGCTTCTTCTCGCGCGGCACGCGTGATTCGTACTGGGACGGTAGCCGGCGTGAACTCAGGATTTTGTATCGCAGCGAAAACTTCGAGCGCGCGTTGCTCTACCGCCTGGGAGCGGGAAATCCCGACCCGCATTTTTCAAACGGCCAGATACTGTTCGAGTTGCCGCTCGGACCCGGCCAATCATGGGAGTCGCGCAACGAGTTCGTACCGCTGTGCGATCACGATTTCACCGGGGTCAAGCGGCGCCCTAAGCCACGGGAATCGCGCATGGCGTTCGCCCGCACCAGAGTCGAGGAGCAAGACGGTTGGCAAAGCTCCACGGCCAGGCTTTCAGGCGCGGGCTACGTGTTGAGAACTATTTTCGGCCAAGCGGTGGAAGACATATGGTCGCTTCGGATGCACGAGCTAAAGGCTGAAGGCGACCTCTGGCTGCCGGCCGCGGGCGTGCCGTGGTTCGCAACGTTGTTTGGCCGCGACAGTCTTATCGTCTCGTTGCAATGCATGTTAATCTCGCCGCCTTTTGCTCTCGGCGCGCTAACCAAGCTTGCCGAGTTGCAAGCGCGCGAAGACGACCCATATCGCGACGCGGAGCCCGGCAAAATTATGCACGAGATCCGTTACGGGGAGCTTGCGGAGCGCCGTTTGATTCCCCATACGCCGTACTACGGCACGGCCGACGCCACGATTTTGTACCTGATCCTGTTGTCCGAGGTATTCCGCTGGACCGGGGACCGCTCGCTTTTGGAACGGCTGCGCGAAACCGCCCTCGCTTGTCTTAGATGGATCGACGAGCACGGCGACCGCGACGGTGACGGCTTTCAGGAGTACCAGACCCGCTCGCCCAATGGTTACTACAACCAGGGATGGAAAGACGCAGGTGACGCCTCAGTGAATATCGACGGCAGTATGGTCAAGCTGCCGATCGCCACCTGCGAATTGCAGGGCTATGTCTACGACGCAAAGCGCAGGATGGCGCAGGTGTTCGAGGCCCTCGGCGAAGGCGCGCTGCCTGACCGGCTGCGCCGCGAAGCGGAAACGCTGCGTAAACGCTTCGATGGGGCCTTCTGGCTTGAACAGGAGCGCTATATCGCTTACTGCCTTGACGGCGACAAACGCGCCGTGGCCAGCGTGACGTCGAACCCCGGGCAGTGCTTGTGGTCGGGAATCGTGGAGCCGCGCCGCATCCCAGCCGCGGTCGAACGGCTGTTCAAGGACGACATGTGGAGTGGCTGGGGTATCCGGACGCTCTCCGCCGCGCATCCCGCGTATAATCCGCTGGAGTACCAACGAGGCTCGGTTTGGCCGCATGACAACGGAATTATCGCCGCCGGCCTCGCCGCTTACGGGTATCGCCGGGAGGCCAACCGCGTCGCGACCGCGCTCTTTGACGCCGCCTCAATGTTCGAGCATTTTCGCCTGCCTGAACTGTTCGCCGGCTTTCCCAGGGACAGCGAGTCCTGCCCGGTGCAGTACCTGCAAGCCAACACGCCTCAAGCATGGGCGTCGGGGTGCGTATTCCATCTGATACGCACGATGCTGGGGATACATCCGGACGTGCCGGAAGGTAAGCTTTATATCGAGCCGGAACTGCCGGAGGGGATTGATTCTCTCACCCTGACCAATCTCCAGGTCGGCGACCACCGGTTGTCGATCGAGTTCTCACGGACGGCGGGCAAGACCAAGTTCGAGATCATTGGCGGCAGCCTGGGAACTCTCAAGATCGAAGCAGGACCGCCGCCTTGGTTCGACTACAGCCCGAGGTCGCGTGGCGACGACTAAATCTTTATCTTTAGCCGCCTGCCTAGTCCGCCGATTCCGCCGCGCGTCTGTCGGAAAACGAGTCGCGCCAATAAGCCGATACGACCTGCGTGTCGGGCAGGCGCCAGGGTTTGCCGATTTCGGCGGCAACGATGCGCGAGCGTTGAGCGCCGGCGGCGTCGGCCAAACGCCTTAAAGGCTCGCCAAGCGGCTCCTTTGAGAGTTTGAAGGTGCCCCAGTGAATCGGCAACAGATACTCGGCGCCGCTGTCCTGGAACATCGCCCATACCTCTTCCGGGTTGGCGTGATGGTCAATCCACGGATTGTAGCCACCGACGGAAAATGCGGCGAGCCTAAGCTTGAGCGGCGCGAGTTCGAGAAACATGCTCGTGTAAGCGCTGTCGCAGGCCAGCAGCGCGCGCGTTCCGTCCTTTTCCAGGACGTAGCTGTTATAGCCTCGATCCTTTCCCCACGGGAACCGCCGCCCCCAGTGGCGAGCGCCGAAGGCGGTAACTCGAAGCCCGTCGATCGCGGTGCTTTCGCCCCATTTCAGTTCGCGCACGTCGGTGAAGCCCAATGACTTTACCAGGTCGGCGCCGCCATGACATACGACGGCGACCGCCTTGGCGGGCAGCCGCCGAAGCGAGGGCAGATCGAGATGATCCAGATGCGCGTGCGTGATCAAGACCGTGCTTAACGGACCGATCCTGCTCGGCTCGAGCGGCACTGCCATGCGGCGCCTCGGGCCAAGCGTAAGCCAGCGCCCTAAGGCAACACCTATCTTGTCGGAAAATACGGGGTCGGCAATGATGCGCACCCCAAAGTAGTTCATCAGCAGGGTTGAATGGCCGAGGTTTGCAACGGTCAGGGAATCGTCCGGCCATCGCGTGGGATCGATTCGCGCCTCATATTCCGGAGGGTTAGCGGTGTCGGTCGTGGTCGGCCCAGTCCGCTCGCACGTAAGCGCCAGATGCGTTCCGTTCTGCATAATCAGCGTCCGCCGCACCGATTGGGCATCGCTCAGTCTACTCGCTTACAGGGAGGCGCGCAGCACGATCGAGGGGCAGGCAGACGCGTTCGCCGGCTAACCATCGCGGCCGACTTTAGCGGGCGTGAAGGTGGCCACGTCGTAAGGAGGCGCCTCTTCCCTCCAATCGTAGAACAGGGACGGGCCCGACGCCTAAAGCGCAGCGCAACCCGTCTCTACCCGCTTTATCGCGTCAGGCCCGACTCGTCGGCGTCCGCCTTGCGGACCGTCCTTTGCGCAGGCTGCAACGTAGCGGCCGTCATCTTCGGGACGGCGTCGCGAAGTATCGGCGCGGCAACCACCGTGCACCGCGCGTCAGGCGCTCGCCCCACCGGCTTGCGCCTCGGGTAGACGTGTCCCGCCGTTGCCGTGAAGCGACAGGTGACGACTGGCGCGACGCGCGCCGGCGTGCCGCAGCGCCAATATCCGCCTGAAGGCGCGCTCATAGTTGGTCGCCATCATCTCGACGGTGAAGCGCGACTCAAAATCGGCGCGGCAGGTCGCGCGGGAGAGCCCGCTTACGCGCTCGACGGCCGAGACCAGTCCCTCGACGTCGTTGGCGAGCAGGCCGGTCACACCGTCGCGTATTACTTCAGGCACGGAACCGCACGGCCGCGCGATCACCGGCGTTCCGCAGGCGAGCGCCTCGATCATCGCAAGACCGAAAGGCTCGGGCCAATCAACCGGAAACAACAACGCTAGAGCGTTCCCGAGAAACTCTCCCTTCTCTTTTTCGGTGATCTCTCCCACGTATTCGACGCCGGGTAGTGACAGCAGCGGCTTTATCTTGCTTTCAAAGTATGCGCGGTCGTTCTCGTCGACTTTGGCGGCAAGCTTGATCGGCACGCCGGAGCGCCGCGCGACCTCGATCGCAACGTCAGGCGCCTTTTCTGGCGAAAAGCGACCGAGAAACGCGAGATATTCGCCGCGCTTGGCGCTGTAGGGCAAAAGACTTCTGGGCAAGCCGTGATAGACCGTGGCGACCCAGTTCATCCCAGGCAGGGGAATGCGCTGATGGTCGCTGATTGAAACGAGTGGAATGTCGCGAAAGCTCTGCCACACCGGCACCAGATCCGGCTGGTCAAGGCGCCCGTGAGCCGTTGCAACCGTGGGCGTGGAAACCAACCGCGCTAAAGGAAAATTCCAGAAATCCAGGTGCGAATGGATCAAGTCGAACTCGTCGGCGCGCCGGTAGGCCTCGCTGATCATCATAAGGTGATACTCATGACCGTACCGGCTGAGTCCTGCCAAGCGCAGGCTCACCGGCCAGATCGGTTCGAGAGGAATGCTAGCTGTGGAATCACCTGACGCGAAGAGCGTTACCTGATGGCCGCGACGGGCCAACTCTTCAGCAAGATACGCCACCACGCGCTCGGTACCACCGTAAAGCTTAGGCGGCACGCTTTCATGAAGCGGAGCCAACTGAGCTATTCGTAGAGGCTCATCGTCTAAATTCAGCAAATCCACGTCATTGTAACCAAACTCACCCATGTTAGTGTATCTCCCGGCTGGATGCCTCCTTCGGTAACAGCCGCGACCGCCGATCCCGCGTAGCGGCCTATCCCCCTTGGAGCGTGCCGGCGGCCGGCTCTACCTTGTGCTTTCTCGCTAGTGGTTCTTTTTTAGCAGTAAAAAAGATAATCACTGCTCTGGCAGGGTGAAAAGAGCCTTCGCGCCCCCTCCTTTTCGCTTTCCGTTTGCGCCCCGACTTGTAATGGCCTATCCCTAAAATTATGATTCCAACTCCGCCAACCCTCTGCCCCTCAAGGCAACAGGTATGCCAGACCCCTGGCGGCGCCATGCATAGCCTTAAAGCGAGCTACGGCGAAAAACTGCGGCGCGAAATGACGCAAAGGGTCAACTGATTAACCGAAAAGCGGGATGGCATTGCCGGCGCACCTTGCCTCCCAGCACCCAAGGCGACTTGCGCCAACTCGCGGAATTCCGCAAGAAAGGTACGTACCGATTAGGCGTGTGCGGCGAGGCGGCCGGGGTCGCGACAGACTATCACCAGACGAACCTGCCGCAGGCTTGCCGCCGTGAAGCTTGGGCCAAACTTCAGTTGAAGCGCGTGGCGGGCGGGCGTCGTGCCGGGAACGCGACGGAGATGGTGCTTTTCGAGTTGATCCTTAGCTGCGGTGATTCCGGCAAGCGGACGGTTTTTCTAGTAGTTCGGGCGTGGATATGGTCAAATCATCACCCGTAGAGGTTCAGGTCGAGGTTAAAAACCGACTCGGGCTACATTTACGAGCTGCTTCCACGATCGCGGAAAATGCTCGGTCCTTTGATGCGAACGTTACGGTAATCAAGGGGCACCATCAGGCTAATGCTCGAAGCGTAACGAGCCTGCTCATGTTGGGGGCGGCCAAAGGCGCAAAGCTGAAGGTTCGCGCGGAAGGACCCGACGCGCGTCGCGCATTAGCCGTCGTACGCGCGTTGTTTGAGAATCGTTTCGGCGAAGATTAGTCGGGACGTTTTGCATGTTCGCGCGGCATGTTAAGGTCATAGGGCTATCTCGTCGCGCCAATTGGCGAGCCGCCACGTTTGGGCTCATCGGTTGCCTGCGAGTATCAAGCGCCGGAACGAAATCGCATGGGACTCGGCCGTGCGCGCGCGTTGCCTGTGATGAAAGTGGTATAAGGGCGGCGGGTTTTTTGACGGCCAGAGCACAGGCGCCCCGGTCGGTCCGCGGCGAAGATATTAAGCGAGGGCTAGCGTGGTTTCGCAGCCCTATATACAGGAGTTGCTAGGGCATGGCGCTAGATGATTTTGTCTTTACCTCCGAGGCGGTCTCCGAAGGCCATCCGGACAAAGTGTGCGACCAGGTTTCCGACGCCGTGCTTGACGCGCTGTTGGCACAGGATTCAGAATCCCGAGTGGCGGTCGAGGCGTTGATCAAGAGCGGCCTGCTGGTGCTCGCCGGAGAGGTCACGAGCAACGCGACTATCGACTACATCGAGACCGCGCGACGAACGATTCGCGAAATCGGCTATAACGCGGAGACCGGCTTCGACTGTGACACCGCCGCGATCATAACCGCGATCACGCAACAATCGGAAGACATCTCGCAAGGCGTTACAGAGGGTAAAGGGCTGTTCACCGAGCAAGGCGCGGGCGACCAAGGCATGATGTTCGGCTTCGCCTGCAGAGAGACGCCGCAGTACATGCCGTTGCCGATTTCATTGGCCAATCAACTGGTCGAGCGGCTTGCCCAGGTCCGAAAGGAGCGCAAGCTCGAGTTTCTACGGCCGGACGGCAAGAGCCAAGTGTCGGTGCGCTACCGAGAGGGCCACCCTGTGCACGTCTCCAGCGTGCTGATCTCTACCCAGCATTCGCCGAACGTCAGTCATGACGTCCTGCGCGAGGCGATTATCGAAGAGGTAATCAAGAAGGTAGTTCCGGAACAGTACCTTGATCGCTTCACGCAGATATACGTCAATCCGACCGGCCGCTTCGTAATTGGCGGGCCGCAGGCCGACTGCGGCCTGACCGGGCGCAAGATCATCGCCGACACTTACGGCGGTTACGGACGCCACGGGGGAGGCGCGTTTTCCGGTAAAGATCCTTCCAAGGTAGACCGTTCCGCGTGCTACATGGCGCGGTACGTGGCCAAGCAGGTCGTTGCCGCCGGCTTGGCGGAAAAGTGCGAGATCCAGGTCGCGTACGCCATCGGGGTGGCCGAGCCGGTTTCGCTCACCGTCGATACCTTCGGCACCGGAGTGGAACCGGAGAGCAGACTGTCAGCGGCCCTGCGAGAGTTGTTCGATTTTCGCCCAGCGTCGATCATCAGGAAGCTCGAGCTTAAGCGACCAATTTATCGGCCAACCGCCGCCTACGGCCATTTCGGGCGCGAATCGCACAACAGCCTGTTTACCTGGGAGCGTCTGGACATGGTCGACCCCTTAAATCGCGCCTTCGGTCGGGTCAGCTAGCACCAGTCACCTAGGGCAACCGGAGTCGAGTAAGCGCGGCGCTCTGGCGCGTCGGCCCCCCTGGCGCAGGCGGCGGCGGTCGAGGCAAATGTGGTTCACCTGCCCGCGATCGTCTCAAATTTCTCAACTTTTGCTCAGGAGCTAGGAGAATTGGCAGTTAGAAATCTTCAACGAAAAGCTTCGGTCGCTGCGCGGCCGACGGGCACCAAGGCCAGCTACGATGTTGCTGACTTGGGCCTTGCGGCTCGAGGCAAGCAGCGTATTTTGTGGGTGGACCAGCAGATGCCGGTCCTGGCGCGGCTGCGCGAGCAA
Source organism: Deltaproteobacteria bacterium (assembly GCA_021801125.1). Taxonomy (GTDB): domain Bacteria; phylum Desulfobacterota; class Binatia; order Binatales; family Binataceae; genus JAJYYI01. The sequence continues at coordinate 29,806 of JAJYYI010000119.1, forward strand.
TTCGAAAAAGAGAAGCCGCTGAAAGGGCTGGTGATGGGCGCTTGTCTGCACGTCACTTCCGAAACGGCCAACCTTATGCGCACGCTCAAGGCGGGCGGCGCCGACGTGGCATGCTGCGCGTCCAATCCGCTGTCCACGCAAGACGAAGTCGCCGCCAGCATGGTCAAGGACTTCGGCATCTCCGTGTACGCCATTCGCGGAGAAGATCGCGATACCTATTACCGGCACCTCGCCGCAGTGCTTCAGCGTAAGCCCCGGATGACCATGGATGACGGCGCGGACTTGGTCAGTCTGCTGCACACCGATTTCAGCGCCCAGGCCGACGACGTGCTCGCAAGCATGGAAGAGACTACAACCGGCGTGACCCGGTTGCGCGCGATGCAAGACGACGGCGCACTCAAGATCCCCGTGGTAGCGGTCAACGACGCCATGACCAAGCATCTTTTCGACAATCGCTACGGAACCGGCCAATCAACGCTGGACGGCATCATTCGCGCCACGGGCGTCTTGCTCGCGGGCACGGTGACCGTCGTCGCGGGCTACGGATGGTGCGGGCGCGGCGTGGCCTCACGAGCGCGCGGACTCGGCGCCAACGTGATTGTCGCTGAAGTTGACCCGATACGCGCCTTGGAAGCGGCGATGGACGGCTTTCGCGTTGCCAGGATGAGCGACGCGGCCAAAGTGGGCGACGTGTTCATCACCGTGACCGGCGACAAGCATGTGCTTGCCGGATCGCATTTCGCGCTGATGAAGGATGGAACGCTGCTTGCCAACTCGGGCCATTTCGACATCGAGATCGACATCCCCGCGCTCACCAAGATGGCGCGCAAGGTTGAGCTTGACGTTACGCCGAACGTCGATTGTTATCACATGCCCGATGGGCGGCGTCTTTACCTGCTCGGCAAAGGCCGGCTGGTGAATCTCGCCTGCGCTACCGGTCACCCGGCGCAGGTGATGGACATGAGTTTCGCGACTCAGGCCTTGGTCGCGCGCTGGGTGGCTAACCAAGGCCGCTTGCCCGTGCAGGTGCATAACGTGCCGAGCGACGTCGAAAGCATGGTCGCAAGCCTAAAGCTCAAGGCGATGGGAATAAAGATCGACACCTTGTCGCCCGACCAGAAACATTACCTGTCGAGTTGGTCCGCGGGGACTTGATACAGTCCGGTAGATAAGCGAGCCCATGCCGCCGCACCGGCGGCCCCATCGGGCGTCGTGACCGCAACCTTCTCTCCCAGATGACTCGCGACGCCCGTCTGCTTACAACTAGCGCAAAGTTCCGGCAGGCCTGCTCTATCTGAGCGCTCAAGGCATCGCGGAAGCGATGCGCCCGTCGATCACGTTCGCGCTCAGGATCGATTTAAGCGACCGGCACCGTATCTCGGCGACGACGTCAACCCCGCGGCGCCATTGCCGTTCTCAACCGTCCTAGTTCATCCGACCGCGCCCACACCCATCCCGACGTTCGTCAATGAGAGCCGGCGCCGTGTTCGGCCGACGCGGCAGGCGGCGCGTTGGAAGTAGCGCCAGCAGCCCCGTGTGCTGGCCCCGCGGGGGGCGAAGCAGCGAAGCTTGGCGCTGTCCGCGGCGTGGCAACGGGCGGTGCGGACGAAGCTGGAGCCGGCGTGGCGGCGGCCGGAGGCATCGCGGTGGCTGCTCCGGCAGCGGCTTGCTTGGACGGAGCTACCGCCGGCGTTGGCGCCGAAGCCGCTGGTGGCGAGCCGCCGGTACCTGAGGCAGCCGAAGGCACCGCCTGCGGAGTCGGTCTGGTCATCGGCGTTTCGATTCTGGGCGCGGGCATCCCGCGGATCAAACCGGGAGCCGCACCTTCCAAGGCCGACTTTGCTTTGGTCATAGCGGCGCTTCCGGGCTCGAAGCCCACACCGTACTCGTAAACGAGCTGCCCACCCCAGCGCCCTTGCCAGAAAACCGTGGCGACGACCCCGATTGCCACGATCAGGTAGAGCGGACGCAGGCGTGAGAGAAAGCCGAATAACGCCAGCGCGATACGCACAACGGCCAGACCGCCCAGGACGTAAACCAGGACGTAGCCCAGGCGCGCGTGGTTGTGCAGCAGCAGCTTTGCCGGACCGCTCAGCGTATCTTTGACGCGATCGGCCTCCAGGTCGCCGGTAAAGGTCGACCCCGCCGCGCACGCCGCCGCGAGTATGGTTAGCGTTAGCGCCATGTAGCGGAACCAAGCGCGTTGGCTGAACATACTCGCGCAGAGATCAGCCAGAACAGCAACTGTAATAAGTGCCACGGTAAAATGGTCAATCACCGGATGAAGCCGGAGCGCCACAATCGTGCCTTGAATGTCTTCCATCCAACTTCCCTTGTTCGATTTACCCTTGTTGGAGTTCGGCAATAAGGTTCGGAGCCGGCACAAACTTGGGGCGCGCGCTAAGCCGGCCCCTTGCGACTCCCTGGGATCTGTCCTTAGGCTTCGAGCCGAAGACCGTCGCTCAGTCCTAAGCCACTATATTGCAGGCGCTTAAGGAGGAATGGAAGCTTCTTAGAACAGCTTATCCCGTGGCGACGGCCGCCGGGTTTCCGGCCGCGCCGATCCCTCCCGGCTTGCGTCCAGCGGGCTTGAAGCATTTTGACCTGAGCGGTATCCGCGCCCAGACATGTCGGTCTCCCCGCTTTCCTACGAGCCGATCGCAGCCGTTCGAAGCATCCCGTTTTGATTCCTTGCATTAAAGTGCTCAGGACGCGCCAACTCGGAGCCATGGGGCAAAACCAATCCGTGATGGTTATCTTCCGCTCCCGGCTCAACCCCGTCAGTGGCGCCGAATACCAGCGTATGGCAGAGCGAATGGACACCTTGGCGCGCTCGATGCCGGCGTTCACCTCGTTCAAGACGTTCGCAGCGCCGGACGGCGAGCGTGTCTCGATCGTTGAATTCGAGTCGGAGCGGGCCGTGTCAGCATGGACCAATCATCGGGAGCATCTCGAGGCCCAGCGCCGTGGTCGCGAGGCATTTTACTCGGAATATCGAATCCAGGTACCGTCGCCCATTCGGGAACGTACCTTCAAGCGGCCCGAATCCCAAGAGCCCGCTTAGATCATCGGCAACTGGCTCGCAAATGCGCCGCCAGCCTGTAATTGGAGTTTTCCGGTGAGGCGAATCGACTGCAGCGAACCGTTGCTCGGCAGCGGCCGATTAATTTTCACGAAAATGCTGCGGGCATTAGCTCCATAGAGCCCGTAAAGAAGAGCGCGCGTACCCAATTGGCATTGGGCGCAAATGAGCCCCCCAACAGAACGCGGCAGATTTTACCGAGCCGCGGCTAAACTAAGTCGCCGCCCGACGCAAGCGGCAAAGGCTCCTGGTCAGCCGTTGTCTTTTGTCCTGCCGAAGTAGACCCCTGTTTTCCTAGCTGCTGATGGTACGCCTTGTCCGCCGCTTGCACGTCGGAGTTGATCCGGGAGCAGCCAACCGCGCTAGCCAGCAGCACGGCTGCAACCATCAGTGACAGGAAGCTCATAAAACACCCTCCTCGCCTTGGCCCAAAGCCATTCGCGCTCGTGAGGGCGGTAAACCCGCAACCATTCGCTGCGGCTCGGGAGCGCCACCAGGTCCCCAACCATCACCCCCCAGCGCCTCTTGCGCTGACGGCGATCACCACAGCCGAGCCAACACGCGCCTAACGTCCCCACAACGATCGCGCATAAAAACGTTATCACTTGGCGAGCGGCAATAAAACCTTTTTGCACGTGCTTTAAAGTGACCTAATCGTTGCGCCGACTTGAGCGTACGCCGGCGCCGCCTCGTAGCCGATCACGCGTCCCGGCCCACCGGCGACAGTTGCCCCACCAGTCCCGTCTTTAGCGCGCGCGTTACTGCAAACATGGCCTGAAACGCACCGTCCCCGCTAGACCGGTGTCACGCCGGGCACCTCGTCCCAGATTTTCACCTGATGGGTCGGCTTTCTGAGAAAGACAAGAGAAACAACGATTCCGATTGCGGCGACCGTTAGCGGATAGAAAAGCCCGGCGAGGTTGTTGCCGGTCCAGACCACCAGCGATGAGTTGACGAGCGGCACGAAGCCGGCAAATACGCCAACCCCGAGATGATAGGGCAGGGATACCGACGTGTAGCGAATACGCGCGGGGAACAACTCGACCAGGAAGGCGGCTAACGGAGCGTACACCATAGCCGCGATAACCTGCTGGTAGAGCACCAGGAGCGTGAGCACCAACGGGCTTGCGGCGTGAGCCTGCATCAGCTTGTAAACCGGGACCAGAGTGACCACCGCAAGCGTAAATCCCGCCACCATGACGTTGCGCCGGCCGATGCGGTCTGACCAGGCACCGAAGACCAGGTAGAGTGGCGCTGCCAGCACGATCGCCGTAATCATAATTTGAGAAGCGGTTACATAGTTGATCTTGAGAACGGTCTCCATGAAGAACAACGCGTAAAACTGGCAGGTATAGAACGTCGCGCCGTTGGGAGCGACGGCGCCGAACAAGGCGATCAAGATCAATCGGCGATTGTTGGAGTCGCCAAGAGCCTCAGTCGTGGGACGTGAGGACGCTTTGCCTGCGTCCTTGAGACTCTGGAAGATGGGCGATTCGTGCAGCTTAAGACGAATGTAGATGGAAGCCAGAATCAACACCGCGGAAAGCAAGAAAGGGTAGCGCCAGCCGTGCGCGCGAAAGGCCCCCTCGCCCATGTTGACCCTAAAAGCAAGGACCACCAGGAGCGCAACGATGAAGCCCAGCGGCACTGTGGTCTGCAGCCAGCTTGTGTAGAAGCCCCGCCGACCGTCAGGCGCATGCTCAGCAATATAAATTGCCGCTCCTCCATATTCACCGCTCACGGCCAGCCCCTGGATGACGCGCAAGCAGACTAAGAGCAACGGCGCCAGGGCCCCAATCGCAGCGTAAACCGGCAACACTCCAATCAACGTGGTCGACAGACCCATCAAGACAAGCGTGGTCAGAAACGTGAATTTACGCCCGATGACGTCCCCCAAACGGCCGAAGAATATCGCCCCGAACGGCCGCACTATGAAAGCGGTGCCGAAGATGGCAAGGCTCGCCAGAAAGGCGGCCGTAGGGTTCCCTTTGGGGAAAAATTCCGTCGAGAAAAAGACCGCAAGGCTGCCGTAGAGGAAAAAGTCGTACCATTCGATCAGTGTGCCGAGCGAGGATGCGGTAATCACGAAGGGCAAACTATACGCAGCCCTCGGGCCACTTGCGCGCAAGGCAGTAGACGCCGCCATCGGTCAATTCCTCCTTTGAGGTGTCTCCCCGAAATTTCAGTTCATCCGGCCGGGCCTCGAGGCTGCTCGTGCGCGGAGTCTTCCGCGAGACTTAATGCCGTCCCCCTCCGCATAACGGCGAGCCACGCGTTGAACTCCGTGTCAGGCTCGCAGGCGCGCTGAGCGCCCTACCGCACGAGCGAAGCCGCTCGGCGCGTTCAATGAGGCCGGCGTGGTTCTCTCAGAAGCATGGAACGATACCGCCCGCGGCGGCCGTTTCATTTAGTCTCGGCTCTCGTTAGCAATTCCTCTCTGAGCTGGCGCTTCAGGATTTTCCCGGCCGGGCTGAGCGGCAACGAGGTCCTGAACTCTACAGATTTAGGCAGCTTGTAGCCGGAAAGGGTTCCGCGGCAAAACTCGATCAGCTCCTGCGCTGTAACCGCGCGCCCCGAACGCGGCACCACAACGGCGTGCACCGCTTCACCCCAGCGCTCGTCCGGAACGCCGATAACCGCGGCGCTCAGCACGCTGGGATGCGAAAGAATCACCTCTTCAATCTCGGCGGGAAAAATGTTCACGCCGCCGCTTTTGATGACGTCCTTTTTGCGATCGACAATGTACAGGTATCCCTCGCTGTCGAGCCTGCCGATATCGCCGATCGTCGCCCAGCCGTCGCGGATCGCCTCGTTGGTCTTCTCGGGCGCGTTGAAGTAGCCGTTAAACAGTGTGGGACTGCGGATCCAGATATCTCCCACTTCGCCGGTTTGAGCAGGCCGGCCATCCTCGGTGAGGACGCGAACTTCGCTATCGAGCACCGGTCTTCCCACGCAGCGTATTTTCCGGCCCTGATCCTCGGGCCTAAGGTTCGTGATAATCCCCGCCTCGGTGGCACCATAAAACTCGTGCAGTCCCACCTTGGGCAGGCCGGCCATCAGCGCAGCCTTGGTCGGCGTCGGCAGCGCGGAGCCACCCGAGATAAGGAACCGCAACGGCGAAAGCGCGATGCTCTCGTGCGCGGCGGTTATCAGCGGGATCAGCTCGTTGTACATATACGGAACCATGAAGCTCCACGTGACGCCGTCGGCGGCCAGCGCGCGGAACACGCGCTCGGGATCGAACCTCGGCATGATGACCACGCGCCCGCCCATGTAAAGCTGCGTGACCGTAAACGTCAGCGGTGCGGTGTGATGGAAAGGGCAAACGTGTAGGGCGGTATCGGTGCTTCCGATTCCGTATTCAAGCGCCCAGTAATGAAACGCCAGCGCGCGGTTGCGATGGGTAATCGCCGCTCCCTTTGGCCGCCCTGTCGTACCCGAGGTATAACCCAGGTAAAAGACGTCGCTCTCGCGCACCGCGGCTTTAGGCGCGTCTGTCGGTTGAGCCTGCGCCAGGTGCAGAAGCTCGCCTTCATCCGCGGCCGCAGAATTTCCGATCGCAAACGTGAGCAAGCGGGGCACGCTGGAACGGGCGCGATCCACCTCGGCGCGGTACTCGTCGCCGTAAATGAGGCCGCGCGCGCCGCTGTCGAGCAACGGATACGCAATCTCCGGCCCGCTGAAGCGGTAGTTGAGCGGGATCATCACCAACCCGGTGACTGCCAGCGCGTAGATGACGGTCACGTATTCGAGCGAGTTGGGCAGCATGACGCCCACCCTATCACCGCACCTGAGCCCTGCGGCCAGCAGCGCGTTCCCGATCTGATTACCAAGGGCGCCCAGTTCGCCGAAAGTCAGCTCCCGTCCGCCGCAAGAAATCGCCGGCCGCATCCGGTTGCGCTCGACCGAAAGCTGCAGTGCGCGCGCGACGGTCAGCTCGATCATGCGCCTATCCGATCACGCGGTGTTGAAGCAGGTAGGGCTGTTTAACATGCGTGCGAGGCATAAGCGGCCGCGTGGGCAACAGCGCGATCGCGCGCCCCGTATGCGTGACCTCTTCGCGCTGATTGCGCGCGCCCACCTCAATTTCAATCAGGTTGTCCACCTCCTCGACCCATTTGCGCACCACCTTGCCGTAGCATTCGAGCACGTCGCCAGGTCGCACAACGACCGTGGCTCGGGTCGAAAAACGCCGCAGCGGCCGGTCCCACAGCCAGTTCGTCAACATCTCGCCGATAAAGCCCATTCCGATCATCCCGTGCGCGAAGACCCCTTTCATGCCGCCGACGTCTCGCGCGATATCCTCATCGACATGGCTGGGATTGAAGTCGCCGGTAGCCGCCGCGTATTTGGCCAGTTGCAGCCGCGTAATCGGTCTCTTCTTCAGGGCCGGCAGCTCCATGCCGACGGTAACGTCCTCGAAGAAGGGTCCCTGGCGCGTTGTCCCAGACGCTCCAACCGAATCGCCGGACGCCACGATATTCACGTCGTTCATTTTTTCAGTCCTCCCGAACGAAAAAGAGCTGCGTGGCCTCGACCAGCTTGCGCCCGTCGAGACCCTTGACCGTGATCAGCACGGTGAAGTGATCGAGTTGGCCGTAGGTCTTGCTCTTCTTCTTTCCCACATCAACGACTTTGATCCGATGGAGGACCCGGTCGCCTGGACGCACGGGCGCGTAGTAGGTGATGTCTTGCTCCCCATGCAGCAGTCTGGGGAGATCGACTTCAAGTTCGGACAGCAAGAGTTCGCTCTTGCGCTCGCGGAAGAGGTTGATGAAAGTCGGAGGAGCGATAATCCCGCCGTAAGCCGTGCCCGCGGCAACCGTAGGGTCGCGGAAAAGCGGGTTGTAATCCTCCAGCGCGTCGCACAGAGCGTCGATCTTCTGCTGCGTGACGATGGTTTCCACCCAAGGAGTTTCTTTGCCCAGCGCGTTGTAGTTAATAGCCATCAGGGTCCTCCAGATTTTTCAATCACGGCCGCGCGGCGCCCAGCGCGGCTGAAATTTCAGCGGCCGCCTGCTCGACTTCGTGGGCGATCATGATGCGGTCAGGCTTGCTCACTACGGCGAGCGGAAAAACGCTGGACAACGCCGCAGCGATAGCTCCGCCCGGCTCGAATATCGGCGCAGCAACCGCGCCGGCGCCGCGCGTGCTTTCCCCATTGTTCCAGGCGATTCCCTCGCGCCGCGCCCGCGCAACCGCGCGGCGCAAAGCCTCGAGATCGGTAATCGTGCAGCTCGTCAGCGCCGGCAGGCCGGTCTCCCGCGCCAGGTCTTCAAGCACCTCCTCCGGCATGTGCGCAAGCAGCACCTTGCCCGCAGCGGTGGCGTGCAGCATGCGGCGCTCGCCCAGGCGCATGATGACTCTCAGCGCTTCGGGACTCTCAATCGTGGCAATCACCAGCGTATTCCACCCATCGCGAATCGACACGTGCGCCGAGTGCTTCGTCTTCTTCACAAGCGCCGCGAGCAAGGGCAATGCGACGCGCCGCAGCGGCTCCTGATTCGCAAAGCGCATCCCGAGCTCAAAGGCACCGACGCCGAGCCGGAGCCGGCCGGTCGCCGGATTCTGTTCCACCATCCGCCATTCGCGAAGTGTGGCGACCAGGCGCGAGACCACGCTCTTATGCATGGAAAGGCGCCGGCTTATCTCCGCCACGGAAAGCTCCGGCTGCTCGTTGGAAAAGATATGGAGAATTTCCATTGCTTTCCCAACCGTTTTGCGTGTTGCTTTTTGAGCAACGCTAGTGCTCATTAAGATCAAGGTTACGCCGCCACATCACGCGCAGTCAATAGAAACGCCGAAGCAAAATCCGGCACCAAGGCTAGGCGGCCTGCATGCCAGACGGGTTTCACGAGGCACGGCGCCGCTTGCTTCCACCTTTCGATCGCCGAACACGTATTTCGGCCGCGCACCCGCCCCAACCGGCCCGGGTCATCCTTTCGCGGGGTTTCCAGAGCAAGGCTGAATTGTGCAAAGATTTTCCAAGGAGCACGCAGGGCAATCGCGAGACAAGCTGCGGGGTAACGAGCGCGAAAAGCTCTTTCGCTCCCTTGGCACCGACGCTCGGGTTACTTCAGCATCCTGGGGCTTGTTGAATCGACGACGCTTCAGGATCCCGAACGGAGGAAGCGGTCGAGCCGCGGCCTCTTTTCCAGTGAGGAGCGGTTTGGCAATGGCCGTAGAGGCTGGGGCAAAAGGTTGAAACTCGCCAGGGTGATGCCCCACAGACCCTTGGCCCGACAAACGTAACGATGAACGCCGAAGCAGCTTTGGTCACCGTCTACCGCGAACCTGCGCAAGCGTGACAACGCCGGAGGGTTCGCGGTAGACCTTCGTCAGCGTGCAGCGAGGGGAGCGATGAATTGGATAACCGGTGATTCGTTGGCAACGGCAACCGCGCGCCGCGCGCCGTCCAATGCGGTGGTTGACGAAAGCGCCCTGGCCCGCCTATATCGGACCACTCGTGGCGTCACCGAGAGCTTATGCGAGCCGCTGGCAGCCGAGGACTATGTCGTCCAATCGATGCCCGATGCGAGTCCGACCAAATGGCACCTCGCGCATACCACCTGGCTTTTCGAGACCTTTGTTCTCGCGCGCCACCGCAGGGGTTATCGGCCCTATTGTCCCGAGTTCGCGACGCTTTTCAATTCGTATTACGAGACCGTCGGCCCGCAGTGGCCGCGACCCTCGCGAGGGCTCCTGTCTCGCCCGACGGTGCGCGAGGTCTACCGGTATCGAGCGTACGTGGACGAGCAGATGGCGGGGCTGCTCCATACCGCTAACGGTAAAGACCTCGCCAATCTCGCCGCGACGACGTTGCTCGGGATAAATCACGAGCAGCAGCATCAGGAGCTGATCATCACCGACATCAAACACGCTTTCGCCGCCAACCCGCTTTATCCGGTCTATCGCGAGCCGGCGCCGGATGTCGAAGGCGCGACCGCCAGCTTGACATGGGTTGAGTTTCCCGAAGGGACGGTTTGGATCGGCGGTGAAGGCGATGGGTTTTTCTTTGACAACGAACTCCCGCGCCACCAGGTCTTCGTGCGTCCGTTTCGGATCGCAAACCGCTTGGTCACCAACGAGGAGTACGCGCGCTTCATCGCCGACGGCGGCTACGAGCGTCATGAACTGTGGTTGTCCGACGGCTGGGCCACGCGGCAGGCCCAGGGATGGAACGCGCCGCTTTATTGGGAAAAGCGCGGCGCACAGTGGTGCGCGATGACCCTGGCCGGTCTGCGAGCGGTCAATCCCAACGAGCCGGTTTGCCATGTTAGTTACTACGAAGCCGACGCGTACGCCCGATGGGCGGGCTTCAGGCTGCCCACCGAGCACGAATGGGAAACGGCGGCGGCAGGGCAGGCACTGGGCGGCCACTTTCTCGATGCGCAGCGGTTTCATCCCGCAGCGCTGCCGGCCACGGACGATCATGGTCCGCTCTACCAGCTCTACGGCGACGTTTGGCAGTGGACAGCCAGCGCCTACGCCGCCTATCCGGGCTACCGACCCGCGCCCGGGGCCCTGGGCGAGTACAACGGCAAGTTCATGTCGAACCGCTTCGTGCTGCGCGGAGCTTCTTGCGCCACGGCGCGCAGCCACGCTCGCCTTACGTACCGCAATTTCTTTGCGCCGGAGGCGCGATGGCAATTCAGTGGAATCCGGCTCGCCGGAGATCTCGCATGAGTTCCAACCCTGCCGACTCTGCTGTAATTTTCCCCGCGCACCATCCGGAACGCGACAGCGTTGGCGATTTTCGCGCGGACGTGTTGAAGGGGCTTTCGGCGCGGCCAAAGACTTTGCCGTCAAAGTATCTCTATGACGAGATCGGTTCGGGCCTTTTTGAGAAAATATGCGAGCTGCCCGAGTACTACCTTACCCGCACGGAGCTTAAGCTTCTGCGCCGGCATGGGGCGGAGATGGCCGCCATGATCGGGCGCGATTGCCTGCTGATCGAATACGGCATCGGAAGCGGCCTTAAGACCCGCCTGTTGCTCGGCCATTTGACCGATCCGGTGGCCTACGTTCCGGTCGACGTCGCGCATCCACAGCTCCGCGAATCCGCGGCGACGATAAGGCGCGACTTCCCGCATATCGTCGTGAGGCCGGTCTGCGCCGATTTCACAACTTTCAGCCGCCTGCCGGACGTCGGCGCGAGTTCAGCGCGGCGAGTGGTTTATTTTCCCGGCTCCACGATCGGCAACTTCACGCGGCCCGAGGCCCGCCAGCTTCTCGCGCGCGCAGCGCTTTTGTGCGGGCCCAACGGCGGGCTGCTTCTCGGCGTTGATCTGAAAAAGCATCCCCAAATCCTCGAGAAGGCTTACAACGACCGACAGAGCGTCACCGCGGCGTTCAATCTAAATGCGCTCGCGCGCGTCAACCGCGAACTTCAGGCTACTTTTCGCCCCGATCAGTTCTGGCACTACGCGCCGTACAATCCGCGCCACGGACGCGTCGAGATGCACCTGGTGAGCCGTTCCGACCAGCAGGTGCAGGTGGCGGGTGAGAATTTCTCGCTAGCCGAGGGCGAATCGATTTGCACGGAATACTGTCACAAATATAGCCTTCGCGATTTGCACGAACTGACGCGAGGCACCGGCTTTACCATTGAACGCACCTGGCTGGACGAAAATAAGTATTTCAGCGTGAGCTATCTCGCGGTACGGCGCCGATGAACTTGCTCAGTCGGGCGCTTTAGCGTCGGCGCTGCGCGCGGCAACCGGCGCGGTCGAAATCAGAGACCTCGCCGGCGCCAGACCACCGGGCGGACTCTGACTCAGGAACATTGCAAGCTAAGACTTCGCCCAAGCATCTCCCGGGCGCTGCGCGGATTGGGATGCCGCGCGGCGGGCGCTATGCTGTCGAAGGAGTTGGTAGACGATTAATGCGGCAAGTGTTTGAACCCTCGCGTGTACTCAAGGGTGCCGTCTCGCTGGCCGTCGTGGCGATAGTGGTCGCCCTGTTCCTTGGGTACGGCCATCGCGTATCGTTGAAGCCCTCCGAGCTCGGGCTTTCCATCGCGCGGATGCCGTACTACGCGTTCTGTTCGCTTTATCGTGTCGTGGTGGCATACCTGCTGTCGCTGCTCTTCGCGATCGTGTACGGCATGACCGCCGCCAAAAGTCCGCTGCATGAGCGGCTGATGATTCCGATAATCGACGTGGCGCAATCCGTGCCGGTGATCGGCTTTTTCCCGGCCGCCGTCTATTTCTTCGTCGGCATCGGCGGCAACACCCGATTCGGCATCGAGATCGCCGCGATCTTTCTTATCTTCACCAGCCAAGCCTGGAACATGGCGCTCGGCGTATTCGAGGCGGTCAAGACCGTGCCGGGCGACCTGGGCGAGGCGATGCAATCGTTCGGCGCCAAGGGTTGGCTCCGCTTCAGGCGCCTGTTGCTGCCCGCCAGCGTGCCCAAGCTGGTCTATAATTCGATCCTGTCCTGGGTGGCGGCATGGTACTTTCTAATCGCCTGCGAGATTATCACCGTCGGGAACGCGCGCTACCAGTTGCCTGGGCTGGGTAGCGCCCTGATGCAGAGCGCGGAGGAAGGCGACATCGGAAACCTAATCGTCGCGCTGGCCTGCCTGCTCGTCATAATCATCGCGATGGACTTGATGGTGTGGCAGCCGCTGTCGGTGTGGGCGGAAAAGTTTCGCTACGAGTTTGCGGCAAGTTCAACGCCGGTAGACTCGCTCGCGATGGGAAACCTGCTGCGTCCGTTCGGCCGCCGCTTGGCGCGCTTTGTCGCAGTGGCGGTCCACTCGGCGCAACCGGCGCTGCGAAAGCTCGCGAGCCTTTGGCCGCGCTCCGCTCGGGAATTGACGCTGTTGTTCACCCCACTGCTCAGAGTGGGACGGCGCGCGCTTTTCATCGGGATGCTTGCGGTGGTTGTGTATGGTGTTTTCGTGGGCACGATAGCCCTGATTCGCCTCCTCATCCAGCCTTGGCCCGCGCCGGCGAAGCTTATACCCTTGGCGGCGTTGGCCTCGATGATGCGTCTTGCGATCGCTTACGCCATTTCGCTCGCCTGGACGCTGCCGTGCGCGCTGGCCGCAGGCGAAAGCGCGCGCTTTAGCCGCTGGCTCACGCCGTTCGCCGAAATCGCGGGTTCGGTGCCCGCAACCGCGCTCTTCCCGCTTATCGTCGCGGCGATGGTTCGGCTAACGGGCAACATGAATTTCGCCTGCATTCTGCTGCTCCTGACGGGCATGCAATGGTACCTGCTGTTTAATCTGACCGCGGGAGTGCGCCAAGTGCCCGAAGACCTGCGCGAAGCCGCGCGCGCCTTCGGCTTGAGCCGCTTTGCGACGTGGCGCAAGCTGACGCTGCCGGCCTTAACCCCGTCGCTTATCACAGGCAGCATCACGGCGTGGGGAGGAGGCTGGAACGCGCTGATCGTCTCCGAGTACTTTGTCTACCACGGCGAGCGTCATCAGGTGCTGGGCTTGGGCGCTCTGCTCGACGCGGCGACCTACCAGAGCGGCGACCGGCTGATGCTCCTGTTGGCGCTGCTTTCTATGGTGCTGATCGTGATGTGCCTGAATCGTCTGGCGTGGCGCCCGCTGTACCGCTTCGCCACGGAGCGCTACAGGTTCGACTAGGCCGAAGGCTACACGCTCATAAGGTGCGCAACCGAGTCGGCCGAGCACTCGCGCGTGTCACCCGCCGCCGCTATCGACCCGCGCTGAATCACGTAGAACCGGTCGGCGATAGACCATGCGAAGTCGAGGTACTGCTCGACGAGCAACATCGCGACATTCAGCTCGCAGCGGATTCGCTTGAGCGCTGCTTGGATGTCCTGGACGATCGACGGCTGGATCCCTTCGGTCGGCTCGTCGAGCAAAAGCAGCGTGGGTTTGGAGGCCAGCGCTCGCGCGATCGCCAGCTGCTGCTGCTCGCCACCGCTCAGAAGCCCACCCTTGCGCTCGCTGAGCCGCGCCAGCACCGGAAAAAGGTCAAAAATGTAGTCGGGCAGCTTTGCACCGCGCCCTTCGCCGCGGCCGAAGCGCGCGGCGAGCCCCAAGCGGAGGTTTTCGCGCACCGTGAGATGGGGAAAGATCCCGCGTCCTTGGGGGACGTAGCCGATGCCGCTGCGGGCACGCGCGTGCGGCATCATACCGGTGACGTCGTTTCCGGCGAAGGTCACTTTTCCCGCAGCCACCGGATGAAGGCCGACGATCGTTCTGAGCAGCGTCGTCTTACCAGCCCCGTTGCGGCCGAGCATAGTCACCAACTCGCCGGGGCCAACCCTCAGGCTGACATCGTTGAGCACGCGGCTTAGACCGTAGCCCGCGCCGACCTGCTCAAGCGTAAGCATACTGCGGCTCTTCGGCCCGCCCGAGGTAGACTGCTGCGACGCGCGGGTCGCTGCGCACTTCCGCAACGCTGCCCTCGCGCAATAGCTTGCCCATATGAAGGACGCTTACCGGCGCGTCGAGCTGCTCGACGAAATTCATATCGTGATCGATCACGACCAGCGCGCGCTGACCTCGAAGCCGCGAGATAAGATCCGCCGTCAGCGACGCTTCATGGCGGGTCATGCCGGCGGCCGGCTCGTCCAGCAGCAACAGTTCGCTGCGCGCGGCGACGACCATGCCGATTTCGAGCCATTGCTTTTCGCCATGGGCCAGATGAGCGGCGAGCCGTCCGCGCTTTTCCTCGAGTCCAATCAGCTTTAGCGTCGCATCGACCTGTTCACGCTCGCCGGGCGTCAGCGCGCTGTCCAGAGCGGCCCACCAATGGCGTCGTTGGCGCGCCGCGATCACCAGGTTTTCTTCCACGCTCAGCCCTTCGAGCACGCCTGGCGTCTGAAATTTCCGGCAGATACCGCGCCGGACAATCTGATACTCCGGCAACCGAGTGATATCCTCGCCTTTGAAGAGGATTCGTCCGCCGGCCGGGTGCACCCTGCCGATAATCGCGTCGAGCAGCGTCGATTTGCCGGCACCGTTGGGTCCAATCAGAACGCGCACTTCCCCCGGCATCACTGACAAACTCAGGTCGTCCAGCGCCTTAAAGCCGTCGAACGACACCGTGAGATTTTCGACCTCCAGCAGAGGCTCAGCCATCCTCACACCTCGCTTTTCTCCATCATCTCGACCGTGCCGTTGCCGTCCAGTTGCGGGCCGCCAAGCTGAGCGACAGGCTCGGCACCGATGCCAACCCTAGCAAGCAGACCCTCGCCGGATGGAGACAGCCAACCTTCGAACAACCCGCCCAAGCCGCGCGGAAAGATGGTAACCACGACGAAAAACAGCAGGCCCATCGCGAACAACCATAGCTCAGGCATCGCGCTGCTCACCCAGTCCTTGCCCAGGTTAACAGCCAGCGTGCCGAGCACCGCGCCTGCCAAGCTCTCGCGCCCACCTACGGCGACCCAAATGATCATCTCGATCGAAGGCACCACGCCTACCATCGCCGGGGAGATCACGCCGACATGGAGCGTAAACAGAGCGCCCGCGACGGCGGCGAAAAGCGCGGCCAACGCGAAAATGGCCACCTTGTACGGCACCGGGTCGTAGCCAAGAAAGCGCACGCGGTTTTCACCGTCACGAATGGCGCACAACAGCTTTCCGAAATGCGTGTCGAGCAGCCATGTTGAGAAGGCGAACCCTAGCGCGAGCAGCCCCAGCGTTACCCAATAAAGCCCCAGCTGCACGCCGCTGTCGCCCAAAGTGAAGCCGAAGACGTCGCCGAAATCAGTCAGCCCGTTGAAGCCGCCGGTGTATCGCTGCTGGCTGATCAACAAAGTGGAAAAGGCCAGCGCCAACGCCTGGGTGATAATCGCGAAATAGACCCCACCAACACGCCGGCGAAAAACCAACCACGCCAGCGCCCCGGCTAAAAACGCGGGTATCAGAACTATAGTCACCAGGGAAAAGCCGCCGGAATAGAACGGCTTCCACCACCACGGCAGATGGTCAAGTCCGCTCCATTCCATAAAATCCGGAATCTCGCCCGCGCCCAGGCGCATCAGCTTGAGATGCATCGCCAGAAAATAGCCGCCAAGCCCAAAAAACAGGCCCTGCCCGAGACTGAGAATTCCCGTGCGACCCCAGGTCATCGTGAGGCCCAATGCTAGGATGCTCAACGCCAGAAAGCGGCCCAACAGCGAAAGCTCGTACGCAGAAAGAAACGCCGGAGCAAGCGCCAACGCTCCAAGCGCGAGCAGGCAAGCGATGGTTCGAGGGTTGCGCACCGGCTTTATGCCTCCTCCAGGGCGCGGCCCCGAGCGGCGAAAATGCCGCTGGGACGGAACTGGATAAACGCAATAACGAACATCAACAGCAGAACGTCGGCGAAGCTGACGCTGGTAAAAATCTGCGCGCCCGCCGAGAACAGACCGACAACCGCGGCAGCCAACAAGGTGCCAAGAAGGTTACCCAGACCGCCGAGGATTACAACCAGGAAGGCGTACACGATGTAGCTCTGCCCAACTGTGGGCGTAACGGGGGCGATGAACGCAAGCACGGAGCCGGCAAGCCCGGCCACGCCGGTGCCAAGCGCAAATACCGCCAGATCGACCCACCCGGTATTGACCCCAAGCGCCTGAGCCATTTCGCGGTCCTGATGCACCGCACGCACGTAGAGGCCGAGCCGCGTGCGCTGAATCAAAAGCCACGTCCCGCTAAGCACGGCCACCGCCAGCGCGATGATGAAAAGGCGCACGTAGGGCAGGTTAAACCCCGCCATCGCGCCGCTTTTTACCGTGAAAGATCCGGACAGCCACTTGGGCGCGGTGACCTCAACGCCAATCGCGCCGAAGATGCTGCGCGCAGCTTGCTGCAGCGCAAGACTCACGCCCCAGGTCGCGAGCAACGTGTCAAGCGGCCGCCCGTACAGGCGGCGAATCAGCACGAGTTCGAGCAGCGCGCCGAAGGCGGCCGCGCCCACGAACGCAACGATCAATGCCAGGACAAAGCCGAGCCGCGCGGGTGCGAACCGATAGGTGAGAAAAGAGAGATAGCCGCCTACCATTAACATCTCGCCATGCGCCATATTGATGACGCGCATCAGCCCGAAGCTCAGCGCGAGACCCAACGCCGCGAGCAGCAAGATGGAGGCGACGCTCACCCCGTTAAAGAGCTGGCCGGCCAGCAGCGCGTACTCACCCATTGCCGATCACCATCAGGACGCGGCGCGCCGCTGTGCACGCGCCACGTCCAGGAGTTAAGCCGGCCGCGACGTTCCGGCCGTTTACTTGATCACGCATTTCTTGCCTGGGAAGGACAGTGCGTCATACGGCTCGGGCCGGATCGGCTCCTTCGACTGCCACAGAATCTTGAACTGGCCGTCGGGCTGCAGTTCGCCTACGTAAGCCGTCTGGAAGAGACTCTGGTTAGGAGCGAACTTCGTCTTACCCATGCATACGTCCTTCCAGTCCAGAGTAGGGGCCGCGCGACGCACCTTGTTGGGGTCGAAGCTCTTGGCCTTTTCGACCGCCGCCGCCCATTCGTAGACGTCCAGGTAGCCGTGCGCCATCGGGTCATCAACGGACGAATCGGCGCCGAACTTCTCTTTGTAAGCCGCGACGAATTTTTGGTTGGCCGGATCATCCAGGCTCTGGAAGTAGTTCCACGCCGCGTAACTGCCCTGAACCAAGCTCGGTCCCATCGCTTTCGCCTCTTGCTCGGCGATGCTGAAGGACATCACGGGAAGCTTGGATGGCGGAAGGTCGGCGGCAGCCATCTGTTTGAAGAAAGACACGTTGCTGTCGCCGTTGAGCGTATTGAAAATGGCGTCAGGCTTTGCCGCCTTGATTTTATTGATGACCGCGCTGAAGTCAGTGCCGCCCAGCGGAACGTATTCTTCGCCGGCCACGGTGCCACCGTCATGCTGAATGTGTTTTTTGAGGATCAAGTTGGCGGTGCGCGGAAAGACGTAGTCCGAGCCCAGTAGAAAGATCCGCTTGTAGCCCTTCTGAAAGGCCCAATCGAGCGCCGGCAGGATCTGCTGATTGGGCTGCGCGCCGGAGTACATAATCGCGGACGAACACTCGTTGCCTTCGAATTGAACCGGGTACCAGAGCAAGCCGTGGAAGCGCTCAAAAACCGGCAGCATCGCCTTGCGGCTGGCGGACGTCCACCCGCCGAACACGGTTACCACGTGGTCCTGTTGAATGAGCTTTTGGGCCTTTTGGGCGAACATCGCGGGGTCCGAAGCGCCATCCTCAACGATGGGCTGTATCCGCTTATGCATCACACCGCCGGCGGCGTTGATCTCGTCGATCGCGAGCAAAGTGGCGTTCTTCACCGTGACCTCGCTTATCGCCATGGTGCCGGTAAGCGAATGCAGGACGCCGACCTTCACGACATCGTCAGCGGCCGCGATACCAGCCGCGCCGAGCAAAGCGACCGTCGCCAGCATCGCGAAAGCCAACGCCCGGGCAACTGCTAACCCTCTCGATAAACCACTCCGTTTCAACATCAAAGGCCCTTTCACCATGCACTCGTTCATGCGCAGTCCTTTCTCGCATCTCGCGCTGTAGTTGGAGATCACGTCTTATGTCACTGCCGGGACTCGAGCTTGCTGGGCTGCGAGATCCGTGACCATGTGGCGAAATGATCGCGCCCGCCAGCACCACGTTTTCCTAGACAAGTCCGTGTGCCCAAGCGTTTCCGACGCCTCAGCGCCGCGCACGGCCACCCCCAACAAGCATGCACCGCGCCTGCGCGGTGAAAAACGCAAGCTTCATGCCCAACCTACGCGGCCCTTAACCCCGTCGAAGCCGCTTAAATCGCTGCCATCGCGGCCCGGCGGGCGCCCACAACTTAGGCATCTGCGCAATTCATAAGCATCTTTGGCCGTACGTCCGAGGCGCCAGATACGTTCCTCTGTCCCAACGTCAGCGTTAGGTCGATTTCGCGTTTGCTGACGCGCGGGCTTAAAAGCGCGCGATCATGGCGCAGGGGTTTTGGCGCCCGACAGTCCAGGCAGGGGAACCTTCAGTGCCGCGTACAGCGCGAAGCGCGGGCCGTAAGCCGGCTCGAAAACGCCGATTCCGGTTCCGTTGCGCAGCAGGTTAGTGCGGTCGAACACATTAATGATCATGATGCGGCTTTCGACGTCGCCAATCTCCGGCACCGTGATGGTGCGGGCAACCGCCAAATTGATCTGCCAGTTCATCGGCATTTTCTCTGTGTTTGCAAAGCCGCCGTAGAGCCCGTTGCCGAACAAGCCATCCATGCTGAATAGGTATTTGTGCCATCGATAAGCGACGGTCCCCGAGGCCGTGTAGAGCTGTTCGTGGTCGAGATAAATGTAGTGGCCAGCGATGTACTGAAGCTCGGCGGGGGTCCAGTTGAATTGGCCCGATTCCACCTGCTGGCCCTGAGCGATGGAGTAGGTGAAATTAGCTGTCATCATCACCCCACCGGCGTTGTAAGTCAGACTCGTGTCAGCGCCATAGACGCGTCCGTTCAGGTAGTTGAAGGGAGCAAAAATCGGGATATTGGAGAATTGACCGAGGTCTATAAGGTTCCTGGCCAAGTCGAGGTAGGCGTCTTCTTCGAGGTTAAGATGCGCGCCGAGTCTGCGGACGACGCCTACGTCAAAAAAGCTGTCACGCTCGGGCTGGATAATCCCGCTCACCGGAACTACAGACGCCTGTACAGTGTTGGCGAAGGCGGCGATGCTCTTGGGCTCGATGGTCTCGAACGACGGTGTCTGGAAGTAGCGCGCAAAGCCGGCGTGAAGGGCAGTCTCGGGATCGAACTGAAAGAGCGCGTTGATGCGCGGGCTTAATTGGTTGGCGTTGGTGAAGCCGAGGACCTGGTCCCAGCGTAGTCCGTAGTTGAGGCTTAGGCGGCGAGTAACCTGCCACTGATCTTGCGCATAGACCCCGAAGAGCCAGTTGATCTCGTTAAAGTTGTCGAACACCCGTACCGGCACGTCGCTGATCTGGGGAATCGTGCAACTGGTTGGCGAGCATACGACTGCCGAGGGATCGCCCGGAAAGGTCATCGTGTTGTCGTCCAGCTCAACGCCGTACTCGCCTACGTAAAAGCCCGTGCGAATAGTGTGATGCTCGTTCAGATGGTAGGTGAAGTCGGCCTCGAGCGTGTTGGCCAGGTCGCTATGAAAGACATCCGAAGCCGCCCCTTGATAGATGAGATCGCCAACCGGGTCGGGAAGGAAATGAATCGTCGTGTAACTCGTTGAGTAGGCGATTTGGTAATCGAGCTTCGGAGTAAGGACACCGTTCAGGGCGAACACGGCAAAGTAGTTCTGCTGGAAGAGACTCTCGTTGAGCATCGTCGAGGGGTAAAGCGCCGGATTGACGCCCGCCAGATTGTAGATCGGAATCTGGCCGGGAAAGTCCGGAAATTGCGTATTGTTCGCATAGACCCCAGCTATCAGGCTTAATCGGGTGGTGGGCGAGAAATTATAGGACAAATAGCCAAAGCCCTGCCCCTGGTTGGTAAAATCGTGGAGCGGCGTCGGCGCCGGCGTGGCTTGGCTAAAGCCGATGTTGTCCTGCAGATAGAAGCCGGTGACGTAATAGCTGAAATCGCCCGAGCATCCGCCGTATTCGAAATTAGGCATCATGGTCTCCCGCTGGCCGCCGTACATCTCAAAATTCCCGCCCTGATTAGCGCATCCCTCCTTCGTCTTGATATCGATCACGCCGGCGTTTCGATAACCGTACTGCGAGGGCAAAATGCCGTCGAGCAGGCTGATGCTGTCGATAAAGCGCGCGCTGAGAAACTGGCCGAACCCGGAGGTAGTACCCAGCGGCAACATCACGCCATTAATCTGCCATTGGTAGTCGGCATGATTGCCCTGGATGTGAATTTGTCCATTCGAATCGCGCACCACGCCCGGCATCTGGAGCAGCACGTCGTTGATCGGCGTATCCTCCCCGCGGGGCAGATAATTGATATCCTGCTGGGTCAACGTGTAGGCGCTGTTGCCGGATGGTGACAGGCGGTTCTGTGAAGATGCCAGCCGGCGAGCGCTCAACGGCGCCGCCAGGGCTTGCTCGGCCTCGAGCGCAAGCGTAATCGGTTTGGGCGCGCCGCCCGCCGCCAGCGTCACGATCTGTACGGCGGTCTTAAAGCCCACCTTTTCGGCCGTAACCGCATAGACAGCGGCGGCTAGGTGACTGAAGGCAAAATGGCCCTCGGTATCGCTCGCCGTTCGCGCCAGAACTTTTCCGCCCGCGCTGCGCAGAGAAACCAACGCCTTCTCCAGGGGCCGGCCGAGTGCGTCCTTGACCGTTCCGCTCATGCTCAAATTGGCCGCTAGCGCGCCGTGAGAAGGCGTCGTATCAGCGAAAATGGGATGCGCTGCGCCGACCGCGCCCAACAGCGCGACGATCGCGGCGAGTCTCGCAGACTTCCGCATCTAAAAACCGTTCACCGCTCACGCCACGCGACCAGCCGCTTGCGGGCGGCTTTGTGCCGGGTGTCGCGCGAGCGTCACACGCAAGCCGATCGGGACGCGCGTGGCGATTAGCGTGCGCGACCGAGGGCTGGATTTGTCTTAGCGAAGAGGGAAAGAGCCGATCACCCCAGGCGAGGTGGAGCGCGGCTGAACAGCGAGGTCAAACTGCGCCACGCCCGGGCCTTAAGCTCGGGAAGCGGGAGATACTGAAGCTGCGGGCGCGGAGCCGCAAGCGCCAGTCCGGACGCCGGCTGCGCGGGTGTATGGAACGCGAACAGGCACAGAGCGCACTCGCCGTTGTCGACCTGAATCGCGCGTTGCGGCGAATGGCGGTCGAGCGCGGCGGGCAGTTGCGCCAAGAGGACGAGGAGAACCGCTAAGACAAGCCGAGCGGGGCTTCGCACGCTAGACGTCGTGCTCACAGCCATAGCTCCTCGAGCAATCCTCTACACGCATCGAGACTCTATTCACTGACCGGCCCGCCTCATAAGCCCACGGGTTTCGCGCATCCACGCGATCGCGGCGCTCAAAGGTGCAACACGGTCAAGCCGAATCCTCGTAACTCAACCGAGCATGCCTCAGTTCAGTTTGAGTAGCAAGCGGAAGCAAGAAGCAACTTCTCATCGATCGCCGAGGCCGTGCGAATAGCTTCTACACGTATCCGTGAGCTAACGCGCGAGCCTGCGCGACAGGCCATCCACACTCGACAATAAAAAGTTGACGCAAAAGTGGTACAAAGCTTGACGTTGCAAAGGTTGGGCAGCTTCACCCACAACCACCAATCCACCACCAGTCACACGAGCTTCGATTGTTCAGTTGGGCGGCTTCCCTACGACTTGTTGCTAGAGCCGGTTACTACGGCGAATCAACGGAGCAAGGAGGAGGAACACGTGAGCAGAGCGTCTAAGGTTGGAGCAGTGGGCTGGTAGCGGCGTCGTTGTTTGTGACACTGGCGCTGAGCGAGATCTATATATGCGGGCTTATGCGCAACAGCTCCAGTATGACAAACAGCGCGCGGAAGAAATGCTGGAGCACGTCAACGCGGACCTTGAAAAAGCCAAGGGCACGAGACCGCACATAGAACGTGAGGGCCTTATTCGCGCTGCCGAGTCGCTGTATGTCGCAGAGCAACAGGCCTACGACATCGGGAACTACAACTTGGCCGACGATTTTCTCCAGGAAGCAGGCAACAGAATTCGCGAGGCATATTCGCCCATTCAGCCAGCCGGGCTAAACTCTGAAGGCTTACTGCACCAGACCGGGGCATACCCAAGGCTCGGTTTCCGTGAGCCACCCGGCGCAATATAGCCCCGGCCTGATGGATCGGGCAGAGGAACGTTAGCGAGTCGGCCTGGCAGGTCGCCCAGAAACAGGAGCTTGCCGGGCCGGTTCCTCAGAGGCACTTTTTGTCCAAACCGCGCGGCGGCCTTAAAAATCCCGCCGAGGTCAGGCGCCGACCGCCGACCCCAGACTGGGCGTGGGGCTGCGCGGTAAGGCGTACATCGGGCCAAAAAAAAGCAAAGGGGTGACGCCCAGAGCGGATGCCCAGCGCTTTCCGGCTGCGTCGTCGGACCGAAACTCGGACAGCGCGGTGGATCAGGCGCAGCGCACTACTTCGTGAATCTTCGTTAATTCCGCAAGTAGGGTCGGCAATTGATCCAGGGGGCAGGCGTTCGGCCCGTCGCTCAGCGCGCGGTCGGGATCCTCGTGCACTTCCACGAATAGCGCGTCGATTCCCGCGCCGGCAGCGGCACGCGCGAGAGGCGCGATAAACTCACGTTGACCCAGCGAATGCTTGCCGCCCGCTCCCGGCAGTTGCACGGAATGAGTGGCGTCGAACACCACCGGATAGCCAAAGCGGCGCATCACCACCAGAGAGCGCATGTCGCTTACCAAATTGTTGTACCCGAAGCAAAACCCCCGTTCGGTCACCAAAAGGCGCCGATTACCCGCACTCTCGGCTTTGGCCACCACGGGTTGCATATCCCCGGGCGCGAGAAACTGGCCTTTCTTGAGATTCACCGCCGCGCCGCTTCGCGCGGCCGCCGTGACCAGATCGGTCTGGCGCGAGAGCAGCGCGGGAATCTGTAATACGTCAACGACTTGGGCGCAGGGCGCGACCTGCGCGGGCTCGTGCACGTCGGTGAGCACGGGCAGCCCGATTTGGCTTTTGACCGCGGCGAGAATCTCTAGCCCCTGCTCCAGGCCCACGCCCCGAAACGCTTCATGGCTGGTGCGATTGGCCTTGTCAAAAGAGGACTTGAAGACCAGCCCGACTTGCGCTCGGCGGGCGATTTCGGCCAGCTTCTCGGCGTGACGCAAAGAGGAGTCGCGGCTTTCGATCACGCACGGTCCGGCGATCAACGCCAGGCGCGGCCCGCCGAATACCACATCGCCGACTTTGACCTGCGTTACCATCGTTGCGCCACCCGCGCCGCTTGGCCGGCCGAGGTCTGCCGCCGTGAAAGCGACCGCGCCGCTCGCCGACTCATCGAGCAAGCCTTAGTTCGCGGACCTTGCCCTGTCCCACACCGAGCGATGCGCGCCGCTTAAGCGCGCTGCTAATCAGGCCGCGAAACAGCGGATGACAATCATAAGGGCGGGACTTAAGTTCGGGATGAAACTGACAGCCAACGAACCACGGATGGCCACTGAGTTCCATAATCTCGGTTAAGCGCCCGTCGGGCGACACGCCGGTGGCCTTGAAGCCCGCCTTGTCGAGCCTTTCGCGATAATTGTTGTTGACCTCGTAACGATGGCGATGGCGTTCGCTGATACGTTGGCGGCGGTAGAGCGCCCGCGCCAACGAGTTAGCGGAAAGCACGCACGGATACGCGCCGAGCCGCATCGTGCCGCCTTTGTTTGTAACTCCTCGCTGCGTATCCATAAGGTCGATTACCGGATCGGGCGTCTGCTGGTTAAACTCCGTGGAATCGGCGCGCTTCAGGCCCAGAACGTTGCGGGCGAACTCGACCACCATGAGTTGCAGGCCGAGGCAGATGCCGAGAGCGGGCACTTTGTTTTCGCGGGCATAACGAACCGCGTTGAGCTTGCCCTGGATGCCGCGTTCGCCGAAGCCGCCGGGAATTACCATCGCATGGGCGTTGCGCAGCCGCTCGGCCGGGTCCTTCTTTTCCAGCTCCTCGGCGTCAACGTAGTCTATGACCACGCGCGCGTCGTTAGCGATCGCGCCGTGCGTAATTGCCTCGTGCAGGCTCTTGTAGGAATCCGTAACGCGCACGTATTTGCCCACTACAGCCAAGTTGATCGTGGACTTCGGGTTCTGGGAGACCTTCGCGATTCGCTTCCATTTCGTGAGATTTGGCGCGCCGGTCCATATGTTGAGCCGTTCGACCACGCGCTGGTCGAGGCCCTCTTCGTGGAAAACCAGCGGCAGCGCGTAGATCGTCTCGACATCGCGGGCGCCGATTACGCAGTTCTCTTCAACGTTGCAGAAATTCGCGATCTTGGCCTTGATCGCCTTGTCCAACGTGCGATCGCATCGGCAAAGCAGAATGTCGGGTTGGATACCGAGCCCGGTCAGCTCCTTGACGCTATGCTGGGTGGGCTTGCTCTTCAGCTCCCCGGCCGCGGGGATGAACGGCACCAGGGTGAGATGAACGTAAAGCACGTTGTCGCGTCCGCGGTCGAGCCTGAACTGACGAATCGCCTCCAAAAAGGGCAGGCTCTCGATATCGCCGACGGTACCGCCGACCTCGCCGATCATGACGTCCGCGTCGGCTGCGGCATCGACGATTCGTCGCTTGATTTCGTCGGTGATATGCGGGATTACCTGGACGGTCGCGCCGAGATAGTCACCGCGCCGTTCCTTCTCGATCACCGCATGGTAAATCTGGCCGGTCGTGCAGTTGTTGAGCCGGCTCATCCTGGTCTGCAAGAAGCGCTCGTAATGGCCCAGGTCGAGGTCGGTCTCGGCGCCGTCATCGGTGACGAAGACCTCGCCATGCTGCAGCGGGCTCATCGTACCCGGATCGATATTGATATACGGGTCCATCTTGAGCAGCGTAACTCTTAGGCCGCGCGCTTCGAGCAAGGCACCGAGCGATGCCGCCGCGAGCCCTTTGCCGAGCGAAGACACCACGCCGCCCGTAACGAAAATAAACTTGGTCTTACTCGCTTCCACTTTGTTCACCGCTAGGATCGTTTTGGGCGGCCAGCTCTCGCGCCCGTGCCAGGTCCACTTCGCAATCGACCTCCAATGAAGGCACCGCTGTAGGGATTACGCCGATACGCCAGCCGTTTTCGAGCGCGCGCAACTGTTCGAGCTTTTCCACCTGCTCGAGCGGTGAAGGCTCGAGCGTGGCGAACCTGAACAGAAAATCGCGCCGGTATGCGTATACCCCTATATGCCTAAGCGCCGTCTTGGGCAAGCCGCCGTCGCGTGCAAACGGAATCGGGCTGCGCGAGAAATAGAGCGCGCGGCCGCGGGAGTCGCACACCACCTTTACCGCGTTGGGATCGCGCCATTGGCTCTCGTTCGAAATCGGCGTGGCAAGCGTGGCCATCTCAAGCCCCGGATCCGCGCTCATCGCGCGAGCCAGAGAGTCGAGATCAGCCGGCTCGATGAACGGCAGGTCGCCCTGCACATTGAGGTAGATTGGCGCCGCAACCAGCGCAGCGACCTCCGCCACGCGGTCGGTGCCGCTCGGATGGGCCGGCGATGTCATCATCGCCTCGCCTCCCGCCACGCGCACCGCCTCGAGGATTCGAGGGTCGTCGGTCGCCACGATCACGCGGTTAAGAAGGCGCGCCCGCCGCGCGTTGCGCCATACGCGAACAACCATCGGCACGCCGCCGATATCGGCCAGGGGCTTACCGCCGAGCCTGGTTGAACCGAAGCGCGCGGGAATTACCGCCACCACATCGGCGTCACCAGCGTCGGTCAACATCGCATCGCCACTGCTCGGATATACATCTTACCACCTGCAAGCATTCACATGCTCGGACAAACGCCCCGTTGCCCTTTCACTGCGCCGCTAAGCGATTTTCGGGAGGACCCACGCGGTCCTGCAACCGCGCGAATCGGAAGCGGCCGATTAGCTCGACGCACACCATCCTGGCTTCGGCCAGGATACCCAGGCCGCCCGATCAACGCACTTCACGTTTGCTCATGCGCGGCGATGCTCATTCGTGAGCGCGCCCCACGCGGGCAACTCGGTCCCTTGGGCAATCGCCTTTGCGATCGCGGCGCCCATCCAAACGCTCAGCGCCACGCCATGCCCGCTATAGCCGCCCGCCACGATCACCGAGGGAGCCGCAGGCAAGCGCCCGAGCAGTGGAGCGAAGTCTTCCGCGATCGCGACGGGTCCGGCCCATTGCGCGGCAAACTCGACTCGTTCTAGCGCCGGATGAAGTCCACGAACGCGCCCCTTGAGCCGCTCCATCGCCCGGCGTGGCTCTTCATCGGCAATATCGACTTTCTCCAACGCGGAAGGAGCGCCAAAGACGAGACCGGCGCCGAAGATAACCTGGCTCTTCCCGAGCATCCGGCCCCATAGATAAGGCAGGTCCACGGTATAAAAAGGACAAGACCCAGGACCGAGGCCAAGCGCAGCAAGCGTGGGCGCGCTGAGCGGCTGCGTGGCGCATGCGGTGGTAAGCGCGCTGCTGACCGAGCGCACCTCGGGCAGCAGGGGGCTCGTCCATGCGTTGAGGGCCGCCACCACGTATTCCGCCTGCACGCTACCCGCGTCGAGTTCAACCGCGGGCTTCGCGCCGCATAAAATTTTTCTCACCGGCGCCCATTCGTGAAAAGTCGCGCCCGCGCGCGCAGCCGCTCTCGCGAGACCGGCGAGCAGCGCCATCGGATCGACCGTCCCGCCGTCCACCGAACGCTTGACGCGGATCGCCAGGCCGTCGTCGTGCCACGGCAGGACGCTAGTTCCACGCTCCTGCACATGCTCGATCTCCCAGCATCCCGCAAGCTGAGGGTCGCAGTCGATCTGCTCGGCGTCGATTACTTCTTTTAGTTTCTCGACGCAGTGTTCGGTCCCAGGCAGGATGCCTCGGGCTGTTCCCTGGAGCGCGATCCCGCCGGAGCGCCCGCTTGCGCCATCGCCAAAGACACCCGCTTCGAACACTCGCGCCCGCAGGCCGCTGCGGGCCAGGTGATATGCAGCCGAGACCCCGGTGAAGCCGCCGCCAACGATCGCGACCTCTGTGCGCGAAAGATCGAGCGGGACGGCCGGCACCGTTTCAGGGCGCCATGGGGGTTTTCCCCAGCGCCGCTGCCAAAGACCCTCCTCGGTTGCGCGATGCGATTCGGAACTCGTCAGCATGACCGGAACAACGACTTGCGACCATTATATCGCGGTACGAGGTCGCCGTCACACTGATTTCGCGCGCTCGCCGCGCGCGGTTGAGCCGCGCCGGCTTGGGCGGGCAAACGCGAAAACCCTTGCTGCTCAACAGCCTAACAGTCTACGCGCCTGGCAAGTTGCGCCTCTCGTTGCAGGTGGAAATTTCCACGGATTTATATGCGTTCGATCCGCGCTCGAAGGGACGCCGACGACGCGCGGGGCGTACTCGACGCGCAGACTAAGCGGCGGGGAAACTATGCTGCGCCAGCCACCGTTCGGTCTTAGCCAACGCGGCGCTCAAGCGCCCCAGGAGCATGTCCATCTCGTTTTCAGAGATCACCAGTGGCGGCGAAAGGCAGATAATGTCGCCCGCGAGTCGCACCAAAAGCCCCATCTCACGAGCCGTTTGGCGCAGGAATTTTCCCACTCCCGCGGTCAGCGCGAACGGACGGCGGCTTTGTTTGTCCTGCACCAGTTCGATCCCGGCCATGAGGCCTTGGCCGCGAATGTCGCCGACGATAGGCGACGCTTCCAGCGCGCGCAACCCCTCGAACATCCGCTCTCCCATACGCCGGGCCCGTTCGACCAGCCGCTCTCGCTCGATAATCTCCAGTGTCTTGAGCCCGGCCACACAGCACGTGGGATGGCCGGTGTTGGTAAAGCCATGCCATAGAGCGAGACCCGAGGGACCGTTGAAAATCGCGTGGTAAATCTTTTCGTGGACCAGCACGGCGCCCAGCGGCAGGTAACCGCTGCTGATACCCTTGGCGCAGGTAATGATGTCCGGCGTAACGTCCCAGTGCTCGCAGCCGAACATCTGGCCGGTACGGCCGCCGCCGGTTATCACTTCGTCGGCCACGAATAGGACGTCATGCCGGTCGCAGATTTGGCGGATGCGGGTCCAATATTCCTTAGGAGCCGGGATAACGCCGCCTGAGCCGATTACGGGCTCGGCGATGAAAAAGCCGACGTTGTCCGACCCCTCCGCGACAATCGCCTTTTCCAACTCGTCGGCGCAGGCCAGCGTGCAGGCGTCCGCACCACGACATAGTTCGCACCGGTAGCGGTAGGGCGGCGCGATATGGCGCACCTTGAGCGCAGGCGGGCCGAAATAACGATGGAAGCGCTCGATCCCGGTCAGCGACGCCGCGCCCAGGGTCGAGCCGTGATAGCCGAAATATCGCGCAACGGCGGTCGTCTTCGCGGGTTTGCCCTGGAGAGCGAAATATAACCGCGACAATCGAATCACCGACTCGTTCGACTCCGACCCGCCGCTGGTCAACAGCACCCGCTTAAGCTCGCCCGGAGCAAGCGCCGCGAGCTTTGCGGCAAACTCAATCGCCGGCGGCGTGCTGAGACCGAGCAGGTTCACATGAAAGGAAAGCCGCTCGATCTGCTCGCGCACAGCCTCCGCGATTTCCGTGCGGCCGAAACCGAGGTTGACGTTCCAGATGCCGGCTGCCGAATCGAGATACTCGTTCCCGTCAGCATCCCACACGAACACGCCTTTGCCCCGCACGAGGATCGTCGGACCCCTGACCGCGTGCTCGTCGAGCGGTATGAAGCTCGGCAGCATGTGGGTGCGCTCTAGCTCGGCCAGGCGCTGGAGATCGAGCTTTGGCGCGGGCGACGACGCGCCAGCGCTGCCGGCCGTTTCAGCCGGTGGAGTTTGCGTCGCGGCTTTCTTCATCTCGTTGGACCTGACGTTCGGACCGCAGTCACACGCTCTGACAAATGCTTTCGTTAATTTTTGGTTAACTAAGGCTACACCGTAGCCGTCAAAGCGGCCAGCAGGTGACAATTGGCCTGAAGGTTATCGCACGACGTGGTTCCATAGACGGTAAAGACGGCAGGACCGGAACCGAGGTGGCGGCGGTTGCGATTGGGTTTGAACCCGGACAAACTAAATGTTGGACTTTCGGGGTAGAGCTTTCAACCGCTTTCGCGCGTGACGCGGGGAAGCTGAGCGTCGCCCGGTCGCCGTCGCTGAGGACCGACACTGCCCCCTTCCTTTTGAAATCACGTCGTTTGAGGCGGCTCGTCTCGGAGTCAGGAATTAGAAAACGGAAAAGGCAGGCTTATGGCAAATCCAATTAGCGAGGTCCAAAAGTTCGGTCAGAGCATCTGGTACGACTTCATTCGCCGAGGACTCATTACCTCAGGCGAGTTGCGCAACATGGTCGAGGAGGACGGCCTGCTCGGCGTGACCTCGAATCCGTCAATTTTTGAAAAGGCGGTCACCGGCAGCGACGATTACGACGAAGCGATCAAAGCGCTGGTCAAGCAGGGCGTCGGCACCTCCAAGGACATCTATGAGCGGCTGGCGATCGAAGACATCCAGCTCGCCGCGGACGTTCTACATCCCGCTTACGTTCGCACCGGCGGGCGCGACGGTTTCGTAAGTCTCGAGGTCTCGCCCTATTTGGCAGACGACACTCAAGGCACGATAGAAGAGGCGCTGCGGCTTAGGGCGGCGGTTGGCCGCGACAACGTGCTGATTAAAGTGCCGGGCACGCCTGCCGGCTTTCCGGCGATAAAAGAGCTGATTTCGCGCGGCATAAGCGTCAACGTGACTCTTCTTTTCAGCATCGGCGAGTACCTCAAGGCCGCCGACGCGTACCTCAGCGGGCTTGAGGCGCTGGCCGCCAAGGGCGGCGCGCTCGGCAAGGTGGCCAGCGTGGCGAGCTTCTTCCTAAGCCGCATCGATACCCTGGTGGACGCTCGCGTCAGTGCGTTGCTCGACCAAGAGCAAGATCCCAAGCGGCGAACGCTGCTTAAGCGCTTCATCGGCCAAACCGCGATCGCCAGCGCCAAGGTCGCCTACGCGCATTATCGGGAGATCATCGAGAGCGGGCGCTGGAAAGCGCTGGCGGCCAAGGGCGCAATTCCTCAACGCCTGCTATGGGCCAGCACCAGCACGAAGAATCCGAAATACCCCAAGACGATGTACGTCGACGCGCTTATCGGTGCAGACACGATAAACACCGTTCCCGCCGAGACCTACAACGAATTTAAGGCTCACGGGAAGGCGCGTGCGAGCCTCACCGAGAACTGGGAGCAGAGCGTGGCGCAGGCAAGCGAACTGCTGCGATCCTTCTCCACGGTCGGCCTCTCGCTCGACCAAGCCACCGACGAGTTGCGCGCCGACGGCGTCAAAAAATTCTCCGAGGCGTTCGACCAGTTGCTTGCCGCCGTCGAGAAAAAGCGCGAAGCCGTATTGGGCGACCGCCTCGACCGACCAGCCTACGCGCTGGGCTCCGCCGCCGCGGCGGTCAACGAGGTTCTCGAGGACTGGCGCGCGGGCGGCAAGGTGCGAAAGCTATGGGCAAAGGACGCCACCTTGTGGACCAACGCAGACGAAAGTGAATGGCTCGGCTGGATGCACGTCGTTGAGACGCAGCGAGAACACAGCGAGAGCTTCGCCATGCTCGCGCAGGACGTCAAGCAGGCCGGCTTCAAGCACGTCTTACTGCTCGGGATGGGCGGCTCGAGCCTATGTCCCGACGTGATGCGTCGCACATTCGGTAAGCTCGCCGGCTTCCCAGAACTGCTGGTGCTCGACTCGACCGTCCCGGCGCAGGTGGCGGCCTTCGAGCGCCAGATCGATCCGGCGGCAACCCTGTTCATCGTGTCCTCGAAATCCGGCACCACCACGGAACCGAACGTCTTCTTTCAGTACTTCCGCGAGCGAGTAGCCAAGGCGATTGGCGCCGGCAAGGCCGGGTCGCGCTTTGTTGCGATCACCGACCCTGGCACCGCGCTGCATCAGTTGGCCAAACGCGGCGGCTTCCGCCATATTTTCTTCGGCGTGCCCAGCATCGGGGGACGCTACTCGGCGTTGTCAAACTTCGGGATGGTGCCGGCGGCGGCGATGGGCCTGAACGTCAGCAAATTCCTGGACAATGCTGAAATCATGCTGCACGCGTGCGCTTCGTGCGTTCCGCCCGAGAAGAATCCCGGCGTGACGCTGGGGGCGGTTCTCGGCGCGCTGGCGCGCCAGGGACGTGACAAGGTGACGTTCGCCACCTCGCCCTCGATCTCAAGCCTCGGCGCATGGCTGGAGCAGTTGCTCGCCGAATCCACCGGCAAGACGGGCAAAGGGCTGATCCCGGTGGATGGCGAAGAGTTAGGGCCGCCGCAAGCGTACGGCGATGATCGTATCTTCGTCTACACTTCGGTCAGCTCGGAAACATCGCCCGCGCATCAAGCGGCGCTGGCGGCGCTGGAGCAGGCGGGCCATCCGGTGGTGCGCATCGCGCTCAAAAACTCCCTGGAGCTGGGTCAGGAGTTCCTGCGTTGGGAATTCGCAACCGCCGTAGCGGGTTCGGTTCTCGGTATCAACGCCTTCAACCAACCCGACGTCGAGGCGAGCAAGGTTGCCACCCGCAAGCTCACCGCGCAGTACGAGCAGAGCGGAGCGCTGCCCGCCGAAGCGCCGATCCTCAAGGACAGCGGGTTGAGCCTTTTCGCGGACGAGCGCAACGCCGCTGCTTTACGCGGCGCGGCGAAAAGCCAGGACGTCGCCGGCTTCATCGCAGCCCATCTGGCGCGCCTCAAGCGCGGCGACTACTTCGCGACCAACGCTTACGTGCAGATGGACGACGAGACGCGGCGAGAGCTTAGCGCAATGCGCATGGCCGTGCGCGACAAGAAGCGGGTGGCCACGACGCTCGGCTACGGTCCGCGCTTCCTGCATTCGACCGGCCAGCTGCACAAAGGCGGACCCAACACCGGCGTGTTCCTGCAAATTACCAGTGACGACGCGCATGACCTGCCCATCCCCGGCCAGAAGTACACCTTCGGCGTGCTCAAGCGCGCTCAGGCGGAAGGCGACTTCCAGGTGTTGGCCGAGCGCGGACGCCGCCTGTTGCGCGTCCATCTGGGCGCGGACGTCGGCGCGGGGCTGAAGCTCTTGCGCAAAATCGTCGAGCGCGCGCTCGGGGCTTAGTTTTCCACTGACGCGGCGCGCCAGGGCAACCCGCGTGCCGCAAGACGCGGCGCCAGGCGGCCGGCTCAAGGGCATTACAATGGACGAACGACAAGCGATAGATCAACTGTGCATCAACACAATTCGCACGCTGTCGATAGACGCGGTCCAGGCGGCAAATTCGGGCCATCCGGGCACGCCGATGGCGCTGGCGCCGATGGCGTACTGCCTGTGGCAGCGCGTCTTGCGCTTTGACCCGGAAGATCCTATCTGGCCCAACCGCGACCGCTTCGTTTTGTCCAACGGGCACGCCTCGATGCTGCTGTATTCGCTGCTGTATCTGACGGGCGTGAAGGCGGTCAACGCGGACTACGAGCAGGTCGGCAAGCCCGCGGTGACGCTTGAAGACATCAAGCGCTTTCGCCAGCTTGACAGCAAATGCCCCGGACATCCCGAGTATCGCTGGACCTCGGGCGTCGAGACCACCAGCGGTCCTCTTGGCCAGGGCGTGGCGGCCAGCGTAGGGATGGCGATCGCGGAGCGATGGGCAGAGCAGTACTTCAACCGGCCCGGCTTCGAGATTATCAACTACCGCGTTTACGCGGTGTGCGGCGACGGCTGCCTGATGGAAGGCATCTCAGGCGAGGCCGCCTCGCTGGCCGGGCATCTGCAGCTCTCCAACCTGTGCTGGATTTACGACAACAACCACATCACCATCGACGGCAACACGCGGATTACCTTCACCGAGGACATCCCCGCGCGCTTTATGGGCTACGGATGGAACGTGACCCGGGTTGGCGACGTCAACGACCTCGAGATGCTCGAGCGGGCCTTCGACGTGGCGCGCCACACCGTCGATCGACCGACACTGATCATCGTTGACAGCCATATCGGTTACGGCGCGCCGCACAAGCACGACACCAGCGCCGCCCATGGCGAGCCGCTGGGCGAAGAGGAAGTGCGCCTGGCCAAGCAAGCCTACGGCTGGCCGCCTGAGGCGAAGTTCCTCGTTCCCGACGGAGTGCGGGAAAACTTCGCCGCAGGGATGGGCGCGCGCGGGGCTCAACTGAGAACGGCGTGGAACGAGACGTTCGCGCGCTACCGCAAAAGCTTCCCCGAGATCGCCGCGCACCTGGAGCAGATGCAACGGCGCGAACTGCCGCAAGGATGGGATCGCGACATCCCGACGTTCGCCGCCGACTCCAAGGGCATTGCCGGGCGCGACGCGTCGGCTAAGGTGCTCAACGCGGTCGCTTCCCGCGTGCCGTGGATGATTGGCGGCTCGGCCGACCTCGCGACCTCAACCAAGGTGCGACTGAGCTTTGACGACGCGGGAGAGTTAAGCGCCGACAATCCGGCGGGGCGCAACATTCATTTCGGCATTCGAGAACATTCGATGGCCGCCATCCTCAACGGAATTTCGCTTTCCAAGCTGCGTCCGTTCGGCTCTTCGTTTCTTGTCTTCAGCGACTACCTGCGGCCCAGCTTAAGGCTCTCGGCGCTGATGGAACTGCCGGTGATTTACATCTTCACCCACGACTCAATCAGCGTCGGAGAAGACGGCCCGACGCATCAGCCGGTCGAACACCTGGCGGCGCTGCGCGCCATACCGGGGCTTATCGTTTTGCGGCCAGCCGACGCCAACGAAGTCGCCTACTCGTGGCGCCTCATAATGGAGCAACGCCATCAGCCCGTCGTCCTGGTGCTCACGCGCCAGGCGCTGCCGGTGCTGGACCGCACCAAGTACGCGCCGGCCTCCGGCGTGCTGAAGGGAGCGTATGTGCTGGCCGACGCGGCTGACGGCAAACCGGACGTGCTGCTGATGGCCAGCGGCAGCGAAGTCTGGCTATGCCTGGAAGCGTACGAGCGGCTCAAGGCGGAGGACATCAAGGCGCGCGTCGTGAGCATGCCGTCGTGGAACGTCTTCGAAAGGCAGGACCCCGCATATCGCGACGCCGTCCTACCGCCCGCCGTGACCGCGCGCGTGGCGGTCGAGGAAGGTTCGACTTTTGGATGGGCACGTTACGTCGGGCCGACCGGACGGTGCATCGGGATGGACACCTTCGGTGCCTCGGCGCCCATGAAGGAAGTTCAAAAGAAATTCGGCTTCACTCCTGACCACGTAGTGGAGGCGGCTAAACAGCAATTGGGAACCGCCGCGCGGCCCAAACGATAAGCCCCGCGTTGTCCGGCAATGCGTCCGCGGGCGTTGCGCTGCGCGCGTCGCGGGTAAATTGTGCCCTAAGCTCGGAGGGTAGTCGCGGCCTGGCCGCCAAGCCGCCTAAGGCGGTACTCCTTTGCGGTCCGTCTTCCTCGTCTCCTATCCCGCCTGTTCGCAGCGTGCCGGCTTCTACTCCTGCGTATCGATAAGCGCAACCTCCCTCGGGCTCGAGCACGCGACCTTTGATTTTTCATGGCAGGATGGAGCAGAGTAGATTCCGAGCTTCGGCGGGGGATGCGCGTTGACTTTGAATTTGTCAGCGCGCCACAGGTCTTGCGTTCCGAAAGCCAGAGCGACAAACACGCTTAAAACGAAATGGACACGGGGTCACAGACATCAGCGCCGTCGCGCGACGCGCCGCGCCCGATGACCCCGCTTGAGGCCGGCCACACGCTGGCGGCAAGCTTTCTGGGCTGGACGCTTGACGCCTTCGACTTCTTTGTGGTGGTCTTCGTGCTGTCAAGCATCGCCGCCGACTTTCGCGTCTCCATCGCCGAACTCGCGTTCACCATCACTGCGACGTTGATGATGCGCCCTATCGGCGCGCTGATATTCGGGTGGATCGCCGACCGTTACGGCCGGCGGATACCGCTGATGGCCGACGTGATTTTTTATTCGGTGATCGAGGTGCTTAGCGGACTTGCGCCGAGCTACCGAGTGTTTCTATTCTTGCGCGCGCTCTACGGAATCGGGATGGGCGGCGAGTGGGGCGTGGGCGCGTCGCTGGCGATGGAAGCAGTGCCGCCTCGATGGCGCGGCTTTTTCTCCGGGCTCCTACAGCAAGGGTACGCGGTCGGGTATCTGCTGGCGGCCGGAGCGTACTTTTTTGTCTTTCCAGCGCTAGGTTGGCGCGCGCTCTTCTTTTTAGGTGGAGCACCCGCGTTGCTCGCCTTGTATATTCGCGCTCGCGTCCCCGAGTCGGACGCCTGGCAGCGGACCCGCCCGGGGCCGCGCGCGATGATTCGGGCGGTTTGGTCAAATCTGCGGCTGTTTATCTATGTCGTGGCGCTGATGACGATGATGAGCTTCGTAGCCCATGGGACGCAGGACATGTATCCGACGTTTCTCAGCAAACATCGTGGCCTCGACCCGCGCACCGTGGCGACAATCGCCATCATCTATAACCTGGGCGCGCTTGCGGGTGGCCTCGTCTTCGGCTTCATATCCGACCAGGTTGGACGCAAACGTTCGATGGCGATCGCGCTGGGATTAGGCCTGCTGGCAGTTCCGCTGTGGATAATGCCGCGCTCACTCGCCCTGCTGTGCACCGGAGCGTTCCTGATGCAATTCATGGTGCAGGGCGCGTGGGGTGTCATTCCCGCCCACCTTGCAGAACTTTCGCCGCCGGAGGTTCGCGGGTTGTTCACCGGGCTCGCCTACCAGCTGGGCGTGCTCTTCGCCGCAAACGCGGCTTTCGTCGAGGCGCTTATCGCCGAACGCCTGGGCTATGCGGCCGCGCTTGCGCTCGTCGCCGCTATCGTGCTCTTGGGGGGAGCGGTCGTCGTCCTAGCGGGGCGGGAACGGCTGAAAGCGAATCTCGCCTGAACCAACCGAGAGCGACCTGAACGCGCGCGCCCGATGACCCGCAGAATGCCGCATTTCGAGAAATAAGCCGCGTCAACCCAAAAGCTCCGACATCGTCAATCGGTATAGAAACCAATCAACCCAATTGACGGCGCGCTTTCGCGCGCAAAGGAGCTATCACGATGAAACGTCAATACGGGGCGGCGGCAGTCGCCTTGGTATTACTTCTCGGAGCGAGCCTATCGCTTGCCTACGCCAACCCGTGGCGTCACCACGGGCATCATGAAGTGCCAGGAATGATGGCCGTATGGGCGGTTCTCCAACCGAGCCAAAAGGACCAGGTAAAGGCCATCTTTGAAAAAGAAGGCCCCGTGCTCAAGGCCCAGCATACAACGCTCAAAATGGCGCGAGTGGCACTAGAGCAGGCGCTTTTGTCCGGCGGCGACGTGGACGGCGCAACGCGCGACCTGGAAAAAGCCCATAAGGAGCACTTCGAGGAGAGGGTCAAGATCGCCAAACAGATCGTTGCACTGCTAACGCCTCAGCAGCGCTCGTCAGCCACCGAGCTGTTGTCGAAAGTCGTCAACGCTCATCGCGAGATTGAAAGCGCTTTTGCCGAGGCGCGCAAACAAGCGGCGGCGAAGACTCAATAACCAAAACGGCGTTGCTCGCCTGGCGGCGGTGGGACTTATCAGCGACCGCTCGATCGCTCCAAGGCCGGGTCGAAAGATCACCAGCGGAGCGTATCCGGCAGTCTCCCATCGCCGCCTGCCTTTGCCCGCACCACCGTTTTATCCTTAGTGGAACGGATTGCGACACATAATGTTTAGAGAGACTTAAGTACCCTATAGGGCGAGAGGAGTTAACAAGTGAAGTCACAAATTTCGGCCTGCTTGTTGCTGCTTGCGGGGCTTCTGATGCTACCGCCGGGAACAGGCGCTCAGACCTACCCTTACGGCGAAAACGCACCCGGGGGCGCTCATGCTGAGCGCCGATTAATGCGGCGCGCGATGATGACGGCTTGCGCGGACAAGGCGGCAGGAGCAGCGTGCTCTTTCTCGTTTGAGGGGCAAACTATAAATGGTACTTGCCAGTCGACACGCCGCGGCCGGCTAGCGTGCCGCAGCAACCAGTATCGGCACGGCCCTCACATGCATGGTCCGACGAGCGGAACTCCGTCCTCGAGCACCACGCCACAGCAGTGAGGAACCCGCAATAATCTGTCTCGCCGATTGGGCGTGAGCCGAAATTTTAGCGCTCAAGCGGTGAGCGCTCGGATGCTCCGGATCGAAAGAGTGCGTGGCTACGCGCCTGGCTTTGGCCAACCGGCGCGCTAGACGCCGTGCTTTTCTGTGGGTCGTTTGAAGCACGCGGTCAAAAAGATCAACGCTAGGGGTAGCGATCAGCGCGAATTTCGTTAATTGTCTCATGGTATGCGGTATGCGCGCCCGTAGCTCAACTGGACAGAGCATCGGACTTCGGATCCGAGGGTTAGGGGTTCGAATCCCTTCGGGCGCGCTCTGGGGAATGTTCAACCCTCATTAGTCGTCTGTACTCCCTGGATTGTTTATAAAACGGCCATTGGGTGCGGCCTCAAGCATATGGAGACCAAGGCACCTGGAATTAGAGATGCATCAAAAGATGCCGCTTCGCCGTCGTATTGAAAGCCGGGCCGGCATAGCGTAAAGCGTACCCAGAACCGCTCCGCACGTGGCTGAGAAAAGGAGTTTTTCAAAACGCAAATGACGGCAAGGAAAGAGATTGCTTCCCCGAAGACCAGTTGTAGGTGCCTGCTGTTTTCGCTGGTGCTGGCGCTCTTTGCGATGGCGCCCGGTTCGTTGCGCGCCCAAGGCTCGTCGTCGAGCGGGTTAACGATTCAGCGATTTGAGCCCACGCCGATAAGGGTCAAACTTAGCGATCTGCCACCACCGTTTGCGACGCCAAGCGCCGGACAGCCGCCGCGGGTTGTTTCCACGCCTGGCGATCCGGCCTTGCAGTTGCCGGCGGGCTTCAGCGTAAGCGTCTATGCCGAGGCGATGCCGGATGGACAGCCGCTGCATCAGCCGCGCTGGTTAGCGCTCACCCCTGACGGTTCCGTGCTCGTCACGGAAACGGAAAAACATCGCATTCGCATTCTGCGTGACCCGCGCCATGAAGGTCACGTTACCGAAAGTCGGATCTTCGGTGATCGTGAGAACGGACTGGAAGCGCCCTTCGGAATGGTCTTCGTGGACAAGTACTTCTACGTCGCAAACGCCGACGGCATCCTGCGGTTTCCTTATACCGCGGGACAGTTGCAGCTTTCAGGCAAGGGCGAGAAAATCGCCTCACTGCCTGGCTACGGCGGCCATTGGACGCGCAATCTTCTACTGGCGCCGGACGGGAAGCACCTGTACGTCGCGATCGGTTCGCGCTTCAACGTCGGCGTTGAAAAGCTGCCACGGGCCTCGGTGCAAATCATCAATCTGGACGGTTCGGACATGAAGACAGTCGCCTCGGGGCTTCGCAACCCAGTGGGCATGGATCTTAACCCACACACCGGCGAGCTTTACGTCGTAGTGAACGAACGCGACGGGATGGGCGACAACTTGGTTCCCGATTATTTTACGAGGATCGAGCAGGACGCCTTCTACGGCTGGCCATTCGCTTACCTCTCACCGTCGCTGATCGACCCGCGCATGACCAAGGATGGTAAGAGCTTACGTCCCGACCTGGTCGCGAAGACAACCACACCGGATGTTTTATTCCAAGCGCATTCCGCAACGCTCGGCCTGGCCTTTTATCGCGGCAAGACATTTCCAGAGCCATACCGAAACGGAGCCTTCGTGACCCTGCACGGAAGCTGGAATCGAAGCATCGGCACCGGGTATAAAATTGTCTTTGTACCGTTTGGGGAGAATAACCGGCCTTTGGGGTATTACCAGGATTTCTTAACCGGGTTCATTCTCGATGCCAAAGAGCCGGCAGTGTGGGGCCGTCCGACGGGGATCCTTTCGATGCCGGATGGAAGTTTGCTTTTTACCGACGACGGCAACAACCGGATTTACCGAGTCCAGTACGGAGCTGCGCCCACTTAGGCTTGTCCCCGGGGCCGACCATCCGACGAAGACCGGCGTTAACGGAAGGCCCCTGATAATACGAGCTCGCGTCGCAGGCAGCGTGATCGCACGCCCCCAGAAGCATTTGACTTCGGGCGATTAGATACCAAACGTCACCGTCACAGTGCGCGTGGAGAAACCCAGATGAACAGCAAAGCGATCAGGGTTCACGAAAACGGCGGACCTGAGGTTCTTAAGTGGGAAGATGTGAGCGTGCCCGAACCGGGACCCGGTGAGGCGCGCGTTCGGCATACCGCGATCGGCCTCAACTTTGTAGAGATATACTTCAGAATGGGCCTTTATCCGCCGCCTCATCTGCCTTACACCCCGGGGACCGAGGCAGCGGGGGTGGTGGAGGCCGTGGGGCCTGACGTCACCGAAGTTCGCGTTGGAGATCGCGTTGCATATTGCGGCGGCCCGTTCGGCGCCTATTCAGAGGTGCGCGTGATGCCGGCGAAATTTCTCGTCCCCTTGCCGGAAGGTATAGACGAGGCCACGGCGGCGGCTTCGATGCTCAAGGGCCTCACCAGTCAATACCTGCTTTTCTCTACGTATCAGGTCAAACGCGGCGAGACGATCCTAGTTCACGCCGCTGCCGGCGGTGTTGGCCTGATTCTTTGCCAGTGGGCTAAGCATCTGGGCGCCACGGTGATCGGAACCGTGGGCAGCGAGGACAAAGCGCGCCTGGCGGCGCAACACGGCTGTGACCAGACCATTCTCTACCACAAGGAAGACTTCGTTGCCCGCGTGCGGGAGTTAACCGGCGGCAAGGGAGTGCCTGTGGTGTATGACTCGGTCGGCCAGGCGACCTTCATGGGCTCGCTGGATTGCCTACAGCCGCGGGGGCTGATGGTGAGCTATGGTCAGGCCTCTGGCGTTGTGCCGCCGTTCAACGTCGGTATCCTGAGCGCTAAAGGCTCGCTCTATCTCACACGGCCAACCCTGGTTACCTACGTAGCCGAGCGCGACGAACTGCTCGGCCGAGCGCGCGCGTTGTTCGATGTCTTGACCCGGGGAATCGTGCGTTGCGAAGTGCGTCAGCGCTTTAAGCTCAAGGATGCCGCCGAGGCCCATCGCGCTCTGGCGGGCAGACAGACCACGGGTTCAAGCCTCCTCATACCGTAGCGCGCCGTCGCCACGACCGTCCAAGGGCAAGCCGCAACCGCTCGAGATCGACACGGCGCCGTTGCGCGGGGATTTTCTTGGAGATTACGCGGCGAGGCCGGCGCCATACGCAGGCCGCAGCCTGAGCGCGACCCGCTCTCGTGAGTTTCGTAACGCCTGCGCGGCGCATTGCCTCAGCGGCGTGGCACCTGCGGATTGAATTTCATCCGTTGCGCAAAAGCATAAGTTTCCGAGCAAAGGAAACACCGTTTTCCAGCACATTAAGCGCTCTCCCGCAGCGCTTCGACGCTGGTGTTCGGGCGCGAAACCGCGGTAAGGTCAGCGCCATCTCCCCATACTACGGGCGGAAAGTGGGCCGCTCGACGGCACCTGCACAAAATCGACGCAATAAAGTACCGTTTAGGGTTGCGGGACCATTGCGTGTCTGGTTGAATACATATGCAAATTTTCGGCCTAAGGGGGAGGACACCACCTATGAGAGGCGAAAGAGGTACCGTGCGCTTTTGGTTTAGCGTTGTGCTCGGACTCCTGCTTTTAACGCCGCTAGGGACGGCGGCGCGGGCTGACGACTCTCTTGAAAGCATGGCGCAAGACCCGAACCAGTGGGTGATGCCGGGTCGGGATTACTCGCTCACGCGTTATAGCCCACTCAAACAGATAAATACGGACAACGCCAAAGACCTAAAGGTCGCATGGACGATGTCCACTGGAGCGCTGCGCGGCCATGAGGGCCAACCGCTCGTGATCGGCGACATGCTTTACTTCGAGAGCGCCTATCCCAATTTCGTATACGCGGTTAACCTCAGCGACCCCGGCCGAATCGTCTGGAAGTTTGTCCCGCATCAGGACTCGTTTGCGCCGTCCGTAGCGTGCTGCGACGTGGTGAATCGCGGACCGGCATACGGCGACGGCAAGCTGATCGTCAACACCCTCGACGGGCACGTCTACGCGCTTGACGCCAAGGACGGGCACGTTGTGTGGGCCGCGCAAAATGCGGAGCCCAAGATGGGCCAGACGATGACCAACGCGCCTTTGGTCGTGCGCGATAAGGTTATCGTCGGCGTGTCCGGCGGTGAGTATGGCGTGCGCGGTTACGTCACCGCGTATGACCTCAGCTCGGGCAAGCGCGTCTGGCGCGCTTACAGCGAAGGACCTGACTCAGACCTCCTCTTCGACCCGGAGAAAACGATCGACGGAGCTACTCAAAAGCCGGTCGGCAGAAACTCCAGCACAAAGACCTGGCGTGGCGACGCTTGGAAGCTCGGTGGCGGCACGACCTGGGGTTGGTATTCATACGATCCTAAGCTGAACCTCTTCTACTATGGCTCCGGCAACCCTGGGACCTGGAACCCGAGCCAGCGCCCCGGCGACAACAAGTGGTCGATGACCATTTTTGCACGTGACCCGGACACCGGTCAGGCTCGCTGGGTCTACCAAATGACGCCGCATGACGGTTGGGACTATGACGGGATCAACGAGATGGTTCTCGCCGACCTCGACGTGAACGGCACCAGCACTCCAACGCTGGTACATTTCGACCGCAACGGGTTTGCATACGTGGTCAACCGCGAGAACGGCAAGCTGGTCGCGGCCCACAAGTACGATCCGACGGTTAACTGGGCAACCGAAGTCAACCTCGAGACCGGACGTCCTCAGGTGAATCCGGCTTACATGACCAAGCAGGACGTCAACGTGAAGGGAATCTGCCCTTCGGCCCAGGGCGACAAAGACCAACAGCCGGTCTCCTTCGACCTCGACACCAAGCTGTTCTATGCCCCGCTGAATCACCTCTGCATGGACTACCAGGGATTCGCGGTCAAATATAAGGCCGGCTTCCCGTTTGTCGGCGCCATCGTCAATATGTTCCCGGCCGAGGGTGGCAACCGCGGACGCTTCATCGCTTTCGACCCGGTTTCAGGTCAGGCGAAGTGGGAAATCAAAGACACGTTCCAGGATTGGGGCGGCGCTCTGACGACGGCCGGCGGCTTGGCCTTCTACGGAACGCTGGACGGTTGGTTCAGGGCGGTCGACAAAAAGACGGGTAACGTGCTCTATCAGTTCCATTGCCCCTCGGGGATCATCGGCAATCCGATCACCTTCATGCATAATGGCAAGCAGTATGTTGCCATCCTGAGCGGTGTGGGAGGATGGTCCGCAATCGGTCTGGCCGAAGGCTTGGCTGAGCCCACCGCGGGTCTCGGCGCGGTCGGTCTGACCGCCTCGCTTAAGGATTACACCAGTCTGGGCGGCACCCTCTTGGTGTTCTCGCTGTAAGCGATACAACGTAAACTTGACGCCGGCGAGGCGCGCGTGCCGGTCGCACGCGCGCCTCGCCGCTAATAGGGAATTTCAGCGCTCAGCGGCAAGTTCCCAATGCTTTCACGACCAGCTTGGCTCACGTTGCGCGCGGCAGCCAGCATGGTTTTTGCGACCGCACCCGCGGCATCGTTTGCTCGCCGCGCGACCGTACGCCAGAGATGCAAACGCCAGAGGCCCGGACCAGCGTCAGCACTCCCGCGCCTTGATAATTTGCCTGGCGAATTTTGTGCCTGATGCGCAAACCATGGCGGGCGCTTCTCCGCACCTTCGGGGCTATAATCTTACCCAAGGATTTAAGAAGTGACGGAGGCGCTAATGAACCGTCGAATATTGAGAACAACCCCAGGATTGGCGATGCTCATCGCCGCAGGCGTTATCTTGAGCGCCGCGAGGCTTAACGCACAGGCGCTGCGAGTGTGCGCTGATCCGGACTATTTACCCTTTTCGGACCAAGCTGGCCAGGGACTGGAAAACAAGCTGGCCGCGTTGGCCGCCAAGGCTCTTGGCGACAAAGTGGAGTACACCTGGGCCAGCTATCGGGGTCCGGGCGGTTTTGACGGGTTCCTATACCAAACGCTCAATGCAAAGAAATGCGACGTAGTGATGGAAATTCCTTACGGGTACGCACAAGTGCTGAGTACCAAGCCGTACTACGTCTCTTCCTACGTTTTCGTTTATAGGAAAAACAAGGACTACGACATCCAGAGCATGGATTCTCCGATTCTGCGCAAGCTCAAAATCGGGTTCGAGAGTGAAACCCCGCCGGAAATGGGGCTGAAAATCCGCGGCTTGGTGCAGACGGCGACTCCTTTCGATATCGGCGATAAAGCCGGC
This sequence comes from Deltaproteobacteria bacterium, assembly GCA_021801125.1. Lineage (GTDB taxonomy): Bacteria > Desulfobacterota > Binatia > Binatales > Binataceae > JAJYYI01. The sequence continues at coordinate 73,642 of JAJYYI010000119.1, forward strand.
GAATCACCGGCGCTGATGCTGAACCAGGTGCAAGACGGCAAGCTGGATGTCGCGATTACATGGGAACCTGCAATAGGTTACTTCCTCCCTCATTACCCGGACCTACAAGTTGTGGCGGTGCCCAACGAGCGCGCCCTCGGCGCACCTGAGCAATACGCGTTTCCCGTTTCCATGGGCGTACGCCAGGGCGACGAGGCTTTGAAGAACCGGCTCGATGACGTCATCTCGAAGCACGAAAGTGAAATAACCGCGCTACTCGCGAATTTCGGCGTCAAGCTTTACAAACCTAACGTGCCTGGTGCTGTAAGCTATTGATAACTCAACACATCGGCGATTTGAAAGGGGCGACGTTTGCTTGGATGAAGACGACGATCTGGGGGATGGTTAATGCGGCCGTGTGTCTAGCGGTGCTCCTCGGCACCGGACTTGTCGCGGCCAGAGCACTGGTACAAGCCGCGGAGGCCGAGAGCGCTCAAGCGGCTGGTGACGCGCCAAAGATGATGCATGAAAGCGACTGCTTTTCCTGCCATAGCGTGGACAAAAAAGTCGTTGGACCGGCGTTCTCGGCGGTAGCCGCACGATACTCCGGCAAGCCCGACGCTGTTTCGAAGTTAGTCGAGAAGGTGAAAAACGGCGGGGCTGGCAACTGGGGTGATATCCCCATGCCGCCGCATCCCCAGTTCACCGACGCGCAGCTAAAGACGATCGTCGAATGGGTGCTGGCGCAAAATTCGAAAGCCGCGCCAGCGGCCGCGCCGGCGAACGGTGCGAAGACGTATAACTACAAATTGCCCGACGGTCGCACGCTCGCCTTGCACTTTCCCGTGTTTTCCAACGGCGACCACGTGACTAGCAGCGTTTTTAAGGGCTGGGAAAAGTTCAACTCCTACTGCTTTCGCTGCCACGGCACCGACGCGGTCGGCAGTGAGTACGCGCCGGACTTGCGGCATTCGCTGGAGAGCGGCATGACCAAGAGCCAGTTCATCACCGTCATGATGGAGGGCGTGCCGGACAAAGGGATGCCCAAGTGGTCTGGATTCTTCGACCCGGATGATGCCGACGAGATCTATCAATACGTGAAGGCGCGAAGCGTGGGCTTGGTCAAACCCGGACGTCCGAGTGAATAGCTGGACAGGTTTTACTTGAGCGAAAGTTGGTCAACCAACCTTGTGCCATAGCGCTTGACAGGGGGTTCAGAACCGGCGAGAATGTCGGGTAATCGCCACACCGATCCGCTCGGTGGGCGTGTCAGTATCAATTCGATACGGAGGGGAGACGAGCATGGAATGGACTAAACCCACCTTTGAAGACCTGCGTCTTGGCTTCGAGCTGACTCTTTACATCTTTAATCGCTAAGGAACTGGGCTAGGGGGCGTCCAAGTTCCCCTAGCCCGTTTCTTTTTCAGCTTTTGGGGAGACACCTTAGGCAAGCCTCCTAGAGAGGCGGTGCCCGTAAAAGTGTTAGCGCGTTCGTCTTAACGCGCGGGCGCCGCAAACTCACCACCACCGTGATTGTCCGAGTACTCGGCTCCGCTGCTGGAGGAGGCTTCCCGCAATGGAACTGCAACTGCTCGAACTGCTCGGGCCTCCGCAAGGGTTTAATCAAGGCGCAGCCGCGCACCCAGTCGTCGGTGGCCGTTAGCGATAACGGCAAGACTTGGGTTATTATTGACGCTTCGCCCGATATCCGCACCCAAATAGAGGGATTCGCGCCCTTTCAGCCTGGGCGAGCCGTCAGAGACACGGCGATCGCCGGGGTAGTGTTGGTCGATAGCCAGATTGACCACGCAACCGGACTGCTCTTTTTGCGCGAGGGAAAACCGCTCCACGTCTACTGCACGGACATGGTCTATGAGGACTTGACCACTGGGTTTCCTGTCCTGAATATGCTCGCTCATTATTGCGGCGTGCAGCGCCATCGAATCGAAGTCAACGGAGACGGCGAATTTGCGATACCCGACTTGCCGGGCGTGCGCTTTGTCGCGGTGCCTTTGGACAGCAAGGCCCCGCCCTACTCCCCCCATCGGCATAATCCCCATATCGGCGATACGATAGGCGTCTTGCTCGAGGACCGACAGAGCGGGAAACGCCTTCTTTATGCGCCAGCGCTGGGCCGAGCGGAGCCGCGAGTGCTCGCCCTGATGGAACAGGTCGACTGCGTGCTTACGGACGGCACTTGCTGGCGTGACGACGAGCTGCAGTTGGCGGGAATCTCGAACAGGCGCGCGACCGAGATGGGCCATTTGCCCCAATCAGGTCCGGGTGGAATGATAGAGGTCATGCGCGGAGTGAAAAGACCGCGTAAAGTGCTGACGCATATAAACAACACCAACCCTATCCTGCGCGACGACTCGCCGGAGCGGGCCCAGCTCACCGTCGAGCACATCGAGGTCGCCTTCGATGGAATGGAGATAGCGCTTTAGTTCACACGGCGCGACGAACGGACATGACAATGGCCGTAGCACCTCCGTGGAGCAAAGAAGAGTTCGAGCAAAAGCTGCGAGAGCGCGGCGCCGCCTACCACATTCATCATCCGTATCACGTGATGATGAACGAAGGACGCCTGAACCGGGAGCAGGTGCAAGGCTGGGTAGCCAACCGCTTCTACTATCAAATCAACATACCGCGCAAGGACGCCGCGATTCTGGCTCAATGCCCTGATCGGGAAGTGCGCCGGCACTGGATCAAGCGGATCGTCGACCACGACGGCAAAGAAGGCGACCAGGGCGGGATTGAGGCTTGGATAAAACTTGGCGAGGCATGCGGCCTGGAGCGAGACGAGATAGTGTCGCTGCGCCGCGTATTGCCGGGCGTGCGCTTTGCGGTTGACGCTTACGTCAATTTTGCCCGAACAGCACCGTGGCAGGAAGCAGTGTGCGCTTCGCTGACGGAACTTTTCGCGACCAACATTCATCGGGTGCGCCTGGAAAATTGGCCGCGCCATTACCCTTGGATCGATCCCCGCGGCTACGATTACTTTCGACGCCGGATAACCGAGGCTTCGCAGGATGTTGAGTACGGGCTCGAGGTAACGCTAGCGCACTTCACCACGCGCGAATTGCAGGAGCGCGCGCTGGAAATCTTGCAGCTCAAGCTGGACATTCTGTGGTCGATGCTTGACGCGATGTACGTGGCTTACGTGGACAAAATCCCGCCCTCTCGCGGGATGCGCTAACGGCACGCCATGGCGGTCTTCGACCCGGACACGATTCTGGCGATCTCAAATAAGTTTCGCTTGCAGTGGGAAGCCGCGCAGCAGGCCTATGTTCTGCTTTACGCGGAGGGCATGATAAAACTTAATGTGAGTGCCGGCGAGGTGCTCAAGCGGCTCGACGGACAGCGAACTTTGGCCGCCGTAATTGAGGATCTCCAGCGCCAATTCCCAAACGCCGCGCTCGAAGATGACGTGCGGGAATTTGTGAACATCGCCCATGACCACGGATGGATTATCGTCAAGCAGCCCACCTAAACCCTTGTGGTTGTGCGCTGAGTTGACTTACTCCTGCCCGCTTCAGTGCCCTTACTGCTCGAATCCGATTGATTTCTCCAGGCAACGGGACACGCTCAAGACCGAAGATTGGAGTCGCGTCCTCAAAGAGGCTCGAGCGATGGGCGCGGTCCAGCTTGGGTTCTCGGGTGGAGAGCCGCTCTTGCGCCGCGACCTGGAGGACTTGGTTGCCGAGGCGCGACATCTCGGATACTACACCAACCTCATTACCTCAGCCGCGGGCCTTGGCGAGCCACGGCTTAAAGCCCTGAAGGAAGCCGGGCTGGACCACATTCAGATAAGCTTCCAGGCGGGTTCGCAGGCGCTCAACGACTTCATGGCTGGCACCAGAATCTTCGAGCACAAGCTTGCCGCAGCGCGTCTGGTCAAGCAGTACGGCTATGACATCGTGCTGAACTTCGTCGTCTATCGGGACAACATCGATCAGATCGGCCAGATGCTTGATATGGCGGGCGAGGTCGGCGCGGATTACGTTGAGTTGGCGAATGTGCAGTACTACGGCTGGGCGCTCTTGAATCGCGACCGTTTGTTGCCGACGCGAGAGCAGCTTTCCCGCGCCGAAGCGATTGCGCACCAATACCAGGAACGCTGGAAGGGACGCATGCGCATACTCTACGTTATTCCGGACTATTATGAAGAGCGCCCCAAAGCGTGCATGAGCGGATGGGGCAGTATCTTTCTGACCGTCGCGCCCGACGGCGTGGCGCTGCCGTGCCAGGCCGCCCGTCAACTCCCGGGGATCGAATTTCCCAACGTGCGCGACCATAGCGTCGAGTGGATATGGAACGAATCGCCTGCCTTCAACAAGTTTCGCGGCTTTGACTGGATGAAAGAGCCGTGCCGCAGCTGCCCCGACCGGTTCAAAGACTACGGCGGATGCCGATGCCAGGCCTACATGCTCACCGGCGACGCCGGCAACACAGACCCGGTCTGCAGCCTTTCCCCACGCCATGACGTCATCCTGTCTGCGATATCCTCGGCTAACGCCGCGGCCGAACGCGGCAACGGCGCGCGCGAGCCTGGACAAGGCGAGGGTCCAATCTTCCGCAACGTTCGCAACTCCTCCAAGCTGAGCGCCTGAGGCTGCCTCGATGGCTCTCCCCGCGCTGCTCAGAACGGCCAAGGCCGTCTTGAGTTCGGAGCCGGTGCGACAGAGCTTGCCTGAAACGGGGCTTGAGAGGAGCGCTAACGCCCTGCGCGCTCAAGGCCTTGCCAAGCATTTCGGCGAGCTTAAAGCCGTCGACGGAATTGACCTGCAGGTCGGTCAAGGCGAGCTTTTCGGGCTCCTGGGCCCCAACGGCTCGGGTAAGACCACCACGATCCACATGCTCACCACCTTGACGCGGCCGACGCTCGGCAGCGCGACCGTGGCAGGCTTTGATGTTTGCGCCGACCCGGTGTCGGTCAGGCGGCAAATCGGTCTGGTCTTTCAGGAGTCCGCCCTGGATCGCAACCTGACCGTCGCGGAGAATCTCCATTTCGCCGCCGCGTTATACATGATGCCGCTTGCGCTGGCGCGGCTGCGGACTAACGAGTTGTTGCGCGTTTTCAACCTCGAGGCCAAGCGCGACGTGCCGGTCGGCAGGCTGTCGGGAGGTATGCGTCGCGCCGTGGACGTGGCGCGCGGCGTGCTTCATCGTCCGCGGGTGCTTTTTCTAGATGAGCCTACGCTCGGGCTCGACCCGATCAATCGCCAAGCTTTGTGGCAATTCATCGCACGGCTTCGGCGCGAAGAGCAAATCACGGTGCTCATCACGACGCACTATCTCGAGGAAGCCACCGCCTGCGACCAGGTCGCCTTTCTTAACGCGGGCAGAATAATCGGGCGCGGCACGCCGGGGTATCTGATCAAAGAGCTGGGCGCGTATGTGCTCGATATCGAGGGCCCGGATTCCGACCAGATCGCGGCGCGCTTCGAGCCGCGTTTCGGCGCCGGACTCAAGACGCACGGCAAGGTGAGCTTTCGCGTCGCGGAGGAGCATTTCTCGATCAGCCGCCTCGAAGCGGAAATCGATCCGCGCGTACAAGCGATGCATCTGCGCCGTCCGGACTTAAACGATGTCTACCTCTGGCTGATACACGGAAGATTAGGTCATAAGGAGCAGGGGAGCTGATGTGGCGTCCGTTGTGCGCGATCATCGAGCGTGAGCTCAAATGGACCGTGCGCCAGCGGGGCCGGTTGGTCAGCGCGATGGTGCGCCCGCTGCTATGGCTGCTGACCGTCGGCGTGGGTTTCGAGGCGATGCTGCGCGAGACGGGCTCTGGCAACTACCGCGCGTTTCTGGTGCCGGGATTGCTGGCGATGGTCCTGCTGTTCGGCGCGATGCTCGCGTCGCTCTCGATGGTCTATGACCGCGAATCGGGCGTGCTGCGCATGCTGATCATCGCTCCGTTCGCGCATGGGTGGATTGTCGTGGCGCGATGGATCAGCGCAACGCTTGTGGGATTGGTGCAGGCGGCTATGCTGCTGGTGCTGCTGGGCGTGTTGGGATATTTGAGCGGCGATATTTCAGTGGGCCTGCTGGCCGTGGGGCTCGTCGCCACCTCGATGGCATGCGCGTCGATCGGCATTCTGATCGCCGTATGGACCCGAGCGCTAGACAACTTCGCGGTGGTGATGAACTTCGTCATTTTTCCGGTGTTTTTCCTGAGCGGCGCGCTCTATCCCGTCCAGCACCTGCCAAGCTGGCTCAAAATAGTCGCGGCGGTAAACCCGTTCAGTTACGGCGTCGACCTGCTCAAGCATGCGACGGTTACAGAATCCGCGTCTTTGTTCGGCGCTGACTTCGCTTTAGGCGTCGACCTGTTGGTACTCGCGGCGTTTACGGCCGTCGCGGTCGTCGTCGCGGTAATCAGGTTCTCGCAAGATTCCGTTTTGGAGTCCTTCGCGCGATGGCTTAGCGACGGGCGGACGCACTAGACCGGTTCGGCGGGATTCGTTTCTTACCCTGGCGCGGCGGTTCTTTGGTCGGGCATCTGTCAGCACCGGGCGCATTGGCCACGTAGGCGGCGGGGAATCTCGTTGCGAAGCGAAGTATCGAAACTGCTCGCCTCAAGCCTACGCTCGATCGACATTCCGTGCGCGCGGTTCGTGCTGGACAACGGCCTGCGCGTGCTCATATCCAACCGCCCGGGCCCCGGTCAGGTCGGCGTGAACGTCTGTTACCACGCCGGGTCGAGCGCCGAATCACCGGGTAAATCCGGCCTTGCTCACCTCGTCGAACATCTGATGTACGCCGGCACCGAGCATCACCCGCAAAGCTACGTGCCGGCACTGGAGCAAATCGGCGCAACGACGATAAACGCTGACGCCACCGAGGACTTCAGCACTTATTTCGAAACCGTGCCCGCAGGCGCGCTCGATCTGGCGCTGTGGATGGAGGCCGAGCGAATGGGATGCCTCTCTCGCGCGATCGACCAGGCCAAATTGGAGCGCGAGCGCGAGGTTATCCGCGGCGAGATACTTCAGCGCGAAAACGAACCTTTCGGCGGGGTCAAGCGGCTCATTCGCGCGCATTCGTATCCCGCAGGCCATCCTTACCAGCGCGTCGCGTTGGGCTCGATCGAGGAACTGGAGGCCCTCACGCTCGACGACGTCCATCAATGGCTCGCCAGCTTTCACAGCCCGGCCAACGCGTTGCTCGTCGTCGGCGGCGCCGCGGCTCCGCGATCGGTCATCGCTCGTATCAAGCACTTTTTTGGCGCCTTGGCGGCGGACGCTGCCCCGAGCCGCCACGGACCCCCACCCCGGCTCGCGCCGTTTGCCGAGCGCAAAACAGCGCTTATTACTCATTCGAGGGGTGGCGCGCGCGTTTATAAGGTTTGGAACATCCCGCCATGGACTCATCCCGACCATGCGGTTATAGAGCTAGCGGCGAATATTCTGGCGGCGGGCGCGGATTCGATATTGGGGGAGCGTCTGATCAGGTCGCGGGGGATTGCAACCCAAATCGGTTTCGAGATCGGCGAAAACGAGTTGGGCTCGCAGCTCATAGCTTATGCTGACGCGAGGTCGGAGGCTCTATCCGGCGATCTAGCCGAGACAATCGATCAAGAAATCGCGCGCTTCTTGAGCAGCGAGCCGTCGCCAGAGGTGTTCGACGCAGCACGCATGGCGCTGATACGGAGCGCGCTTCAAGCCCTTGAGTGTTTGACTGGCCCGAAGAGTCTGACGCGCGCCCTCGTGATGAGCGAGCTTCTGGCCGCAAATCCAGCTTTTTTTCATGAGCGCCTCACGAAGATTGCCGAGGCCGGCCCGGACGCTGTGCTTTCCTGCGCAGCCCGTTGGCTCGGTGGCAGCGTGTTTACGTTGGCGGCGCTGCCGTCGGCGACGCCGCCTCTAGCGGAATCGGCAAACGCCCGTCGCGCAGCGCGGCCGCGCGCTGCTGTGCCAAGTGGGAAGCCCCAGGCGTGGAGGGCTACCCCATGCGGCTTGCCGTCCGTGATCACCGCGGACGCGCTCGAAGCGCGCCTGCCCGCGCTGAAGGCGATGACCCTCGGAAACGGGCTTAGCCTTTTGCTCGCGGAGCGTCCGGGCGCGGCGACCGCGAACGTACGAATGGTTTTGCGGAGTTCGATGCGCGCTGAGCGCGCTTGGCGTCCCGCAAGCTGCGGGATCGCCGGTTTCGCCGCAGCCATGCTTGCCGAGGGCCACACGGAGCGGCGACCCGGAAAGATCAATGCTCCGTTTAGGATGCTCGGCGCAGAGTTCCGAGGTCGTACAGGATTGGATACCGCAACCTTGGAACTTTCGGGACTGAACTTTAACCTCGCCCCAGCCCTGGAACTGCTGGCCGAAATCACGTCGAATCCCAGATTCGAGCCCGGCGACGTTCGTCCGTTGAAACTGCGGCGCCTCGCGGAGATCGAGCACGAGAAGGCGCACCCGTTTGATTTCGCGCTGCGAACGATGCCGCGTCTGGTCTTTGGCGAGGGCCATCCGTATGCGCAGCCGCTATCCGGTCTGGGCTGCTCTTCATGCATCGAAGCGCTGACGCCCGGCGATCTCGCCGACTTCTACTGCCGATGGGCGCGGCCCGACCGGACGGCGCTGGTGGTGGTCGGCGACCTTGACTCTCGCTCGCTGCGTTCAGCGATCGAAAGGGCTTTCAGAGCTTGGGGCCCGCATACCGGCGCAGCTAGAGCACTCGCTATCGCGCCGGACGTCGTGAGCGGCAAACCCGCCGCGCCCGGTGTTATCTTCACCGTAAACCGACCTGGCCAGACTCAATCCGCAATCACCGTTGGATGGCCCGTCTCGTCCCTGAGTGTTGCCGACGAGGCCGCATTTCTTTTGGCTCGCGCGCTTGCGGCGGATATGTTCAGTTCACGGCTGAATCTCCTGCTGCGCGAGCAGATGAACTGCAGCTACGGCGTGCGCTGCCTTAGCGCGCACGCTGAGGGTGGCGGGCTTTGCTTGATTCACGCGTCAGTGCGAGCCGACATGACCGGGGCTGCGCTGCGAGAAGTAAGGCGCATCCTGGCCGAGCTTTGCGCGGACAGCGGGGTATCGACGGCGGAGGCGACCAGGGCGCGGACCTACGTCAGAGCCAGATTGGTGGCGTTCTCGGAGAGCGGTAGTCAAACCGCACAGGCGGCCGAGCAGATCGTTGCTCGCGCGCTCGACGCGGATTATTACCAGCAGCTCTCGGACCGGCTTCAGACTGTCAAGCCGGAGGAGATCGTTCACGCTGCGCGCACGATCTTGAACCCCAGCGGCGCAACCTGGCTTCTCGCGGCGGATATGAACGTTGTCGCCGAGCAACTGCGCGACCAAGGACAGGTGATTAGGTCGCTCGAGAGCGGTGACCAGCACGTTGCCCCCTGACATGCGGCAACTGCCCGGCCGGGAGGCCGCAACCCCACGCATCGCACGCGCTCGAATCGACCCGGCGGTTTGGCGCGTTTACCCGCGCCGCTGAGACTACGTGCCCCGCGGGTAATCCGCCTTTGCCGGAATGACGTGCCGCACTCCGCCGCGCGGCTGTGGATGGTCGCCGCGATATCGCGGAATCAAATGAATGTGGACGTGGAAGATGCTCTGCCCGGCCGCCGCCCCCACGTTCACTCCAACATTATAGCCGTCGGGGCTCAGCTCCTCGGCCAAACCGTTTCGCTGAGCCGCAAGAAGCTCCATGCAAGCGGCGACCTCATCAGGCGACAGGTCGAAGAAATCGGCGCAATGGCGTAGCGGGATTATCAGCGTGTGCCCCCGGCTGACCGGGTACGAGTCGCGCGTCGCATAGGCTAATTCGTTGCGCCCGCATATTTCGCGCGGCGCGCAGAACAAGCACGGATTGTTAGGGTCCCTCATTTCGCCAAATCTGAAGCGTCCGCGACCAATCCGCGCGCGTTAAGCTGCGAGCGCGCGTAAAGCATCGCGGTCGTCCGGTAGACCAGGTGCCCGAATTTAGAATAGGGCAGGTATACCAAGAGGAAGAACACGAGCGTTAGATGGACGAAATATGTCGGATACGCCAGCGCCGCGAGGTCGGCCAGCCGCAGGGATTCGCACGCGAACCCGGTAAACACAGCCAGCGCCAGAATGATGAGAAAGAGCCAGTCGGCGTATGTGCTCTTGCCGGCCCGCGCCTGTTCGCCAATCCGATGCCAGAAGAACACGGCTAGTCCGACCACGAGCGCCGTCCCGCTAACATTGCCCAGAATCTTAACCGGATGCCACAGCGGCCACGGCGTCAGATAGTCAAAAAAGTGGATTCCGACACCCACCGAAGCGGTGGTCGCTACCAGGCCGAGAAACCCATAAAAAACCGCAAGATGGGTCTTGTAGAGATGAGTTTGATGAGTCGGACGGCTTCCCACGGGCTCATCGATGCACCGCTTGAATTGGCCGTGGTCGAGAATCTCCCTAATCACTTGAGCGAGCGCCGTCCAAAAACTGCCGCCGCCGTCGGCGCGCGCGCCGCGCATCGCCGACCAGTACCGCGCGCCACCCGCTAACGCGCCCAGGACGGCGAGTCCCACGGCAATATCGAACAGCGCCTCGACGTAGAAATCGGGGAAGAGCTTGGCGAAAACGATTCTGCCCTCGGGCAACCCGCCTAGATTGCCGAGCCCGGCCAGGATAGCGAGCAAAATCGCGACCGGAAGCGCAAACAAAAGTGGCAGGTATTTCGGGTGGCTCAGCGCCACGCCGAAAAATCTGGGTGTCGCGTAATGTGTGATACTATAGTCGCGCAGCGCTGCCATCACGTTGGCCGGCTTGGCGTCGCGCGGGCAATACGCGCTGCAGGTACCGCACTGATGGCACAGCCAAATCGACGAATTGGAAAGCGCGCGCTCCTTAAGCCCCCACTGCACCCATATCATCTCCTTGCGCGGGAAGGGATTTTCCTCGCTTGAAACGGGGCATACCGCCGAGCAGGTACCGCACTGATAGCAGTAGGAGAGGTCGCGCGCGTCAAGACCAATGATTCGGCGCTTGAAATCCAGGTCAGGCTCAAGCTTCTCGATCATCTAGAACCCTTTAGAACCCTTTCATCGGGTTGGGACCAACCTCGTTTATCGCGTCGGCCAGCTTGTTCAGCACGGAAGGAAGCTGAGCGTAATCGGCAATTGCGACCTCGACTACCTGAACGCGCTCCGGCTCGAGCATCAACCGTCCCAGAGTCTCCCGCATGTTCGCCATCCGCTTTTCCAGCAGCTCACTGCCGTGGATGAAATGACACTGGTAGTCCTCGCCGGACTTGCATCCCAAAAGCGCCACGCCGTCGAAGCCGCGCGAAACGGCGTCAGTCACGAGCACGCTATTGACCGAGCCGATACAGCGCACGGGGAGCACGCGAATCGAGGCCGGGTATTCCAACCGGTTGATTCCCGCCATGTCCAGCGCCGGATAGGCGTCGTTTTCGCAGGCCAGGGCCAGGATGCGCGGCTTTTCACCATCGGCCTCCGGTATTTCAACCGACTTTATCATGGCCGACAGAATATCCACCGAGTAGTCGGCAAACGAAATTATCTGCACCGGACAGGCCCCCATGCAGATCCCGCAGCGCCGGCAACGATTCGGATTGAGCACCGGATTTCGCTTCTCGTTTAGCTCCAGCGCGCCGAACGGACACTCCTGCGTGCAGCGCCCGCAGGAGGTGCATTTCTGCATGAAAAACCCCGGGTAGGACATGTCGCCTACTCGCGGATGGACCGCCTGGCCGGCCGAACTCTTTTCGATCGATTGCATCGCCTTGAGCGCGGCCGCCCGCCCGTCGCGGGCCGCCGCCGCGAGGTCCATCGCTTGGCGCGCCGCGCCGGCTGAATAAATTCCGGTGCGGCGAGTCTCGTACGGAAAGCAGATGAAGTTGGAGTCGGCAAAGCCGAACTTTGTCACCGGCAGCTCCTGGCCCTGCAAATAGCGTAAAGCCAGCGCTCCGTCGCTAGTCGCCGTGTTAGGCGCCATTCCAGAGGCGAGAACGACAAGGTCAACCTCAAGCGCTGTTCCCGGACCGAGCGTCGTGCCGCTTAGTTCGACGGCCAGACTGTGATCGTGGGTCTCGCTTATGCGCTCGACTTGCCCCTGAGAAAGCAACACGCCGGGGTCCGCCTGCACGGCGTGGTAGAAGTATTCATACTGTCCCGGCGTCTGGATGTCGCCGTAGAACAGGTAGGCGAGCGCTTCGGGGTTAAGCTCCCTGACGTATAGCGCTTGTTTGAGCGCGACCAGGCTCGAGACGTTCCCTCCGTATGGCAGATGCGCATCGTCGCCGCGCCCGTCGCATAGCAGGAAAAGCACGCGGCGGGCGGGTCCTCCGTCTGAAGGGCGCGCAACAACGCCGCGCTTGGCCATTTCTTCGAGCGCGACGCTCGTCGTGACGTTCGGATAAACGCCGAGACCGTAGCGCTCGTATTTTTCCGTCGCCACCGGCTGCCAACCCGTGGCCGCAATGATCGCACCGACGGTATCTTCGACGGTCCCTTGCGCGGTCCGCAGCGTGACCTTGAACCGCCCGGGTTCACCCTCGATAGACTCAACCGAGGAGCCGCAGTGGATTGCGACGTTCGGCAGCGCCCTGAGTTCCCGCACCTGTTCGACAACCGTAATCGGCGGCAAGCCGCGATAGGGAAACCGCTTCGGGAACTGCCGGTAAAGACGGTTCGCCCACCCGCCCAGCTCCTCCTGCTTCTCGACGACTACGACGCGAAAGCCGCATCGGGCGGCGTTCAGGGCCGCGCTTATCCCGGCAATTCCGCCGCCGATTACCAGCACCGCGCGAGTATTCGCCTGGGTGTACGGCTGCGGGCGCGCGACCCTTTGCGCCCGCATAATCCCCATCCGAAGATAGTCCAGCGCCAGTTCTTGCGTCTCCGGATGGCCAGCCGGATGACTCCACGCCACCTGCTCGCGCAGATTGACGCGCTCGACCGTCGCGCCGGGAATCCGAAAGACGTCCGTATTGACTCTTGGTGAGCAAGCCGCGACCACCACGGCCTCAACCGCGCCCTCGGCGACGTCATCGCGAATGAGCCGCGAATCCTCCAGGCAAAACGCCGGCGACTTGCGCACCAGGCATCCGGCCTCGGCACCGAGCGCAGCGAGTTGCTCGACGTCTACCGCGCCTGCAATAGAGCAGCCCGAACAGATGTAGGCACCCACTTTCTTGTTGGCCATCTCAGTTCCCGGCCGTCCGCGCCAGCGTCTCGATCGCCATCGCCGCGGCGGCGGTCGCGTCTTGCACCGAAGTCGCCACGTCAAACGGACCTCTGGCGCATCCCGCGGCGAAGATCCCGTCTTGCGGCTCGGCACCGGCAAACCAATCTTGGTCTACGCGAAAAGGTCCTGCCCGTAATGTCGAAGTTTCTGCTTCAGAACCGGCCGGCTCGAAACTCGGCCCCATCGCTCCGCTGCTCGACCTTTCCGATAAGCTCGACTCCATACCGGTGGCCAGAACCAGCAAATCGACCTGCAACCTGCTCTTGCGCGCCGAGAGGATATCCTCGGCCTCGACCACGAGCCGCCCGCTTTCGGCGTCCTGCACAACCTTGGCAATCTTACCTTTCTGCACGGTAACGGCAGGATCGCTGAGTATTTTCTTGGCGAAAAATTCGTAGGTTCCCGGCGTACGCAGGTCAATATAAAAGATATGAGCTCGCGCGTCGGGATTTTGCTCTCGCAGGTACGCCGCCTGTTTGAGCGAGGCCAGGCAACAAATCGTTGAACAATAGCCGAGATGATTATGGTCGCGCGAACCGGCGCATTGGACAAACGCCGCGCTTTTGACCGGCGCGCCGTCGGAGGGGCGCACGATGCGGCCGCCTGTCGGCCCGTTGGGCGCCGCCATCCGCTCCATCATAACGTTGGTGATCACGTCGGCGTACTTGCCAAAGCCAAGGTTGTCGATACGCCGCGCGTCGTAGGGCTTCCAGCCCGTGGCGATGATTATCGCGCCCGCTCTGAGCACGACCTCGCGCGGCTGCATCTTTAGATCGATCGCGCCGTACTGGCACGCCTCGACACAACGCGCGCATTCGCTCAGCGCGCACGCCGTGTCGTCGATCACGTATTTCATCGGAAACGCCATATCGTGCGGAAGGTATATCGCTTTGGTCTTGCCCTGGCCGAAATTGAATGCGTCTGGGCGCTCTGCCGGGCAAACCGCGACGCAAGCATTGCAGGCGGTGCAGCGGTCGTTCACGTAGCGAGGCCTCAGCGCAACCCGCACCTCAAAGTTCCCCGGCGCGCCACTGATCGCCTCGACTTGCGCCATGGTGAAGAACCTGATTTTCGGATTGTCCTTGATTCGGCGGAAGTTGATCTCAAGGCCGCAGTAGGGCGGACAAAGCTTCGGGAAATATCGGTAGAGCTGTGCGACACGGCCGCCCAGATAGGGCTCCTTCTCGATGATGACGGCTTCGTAGCCCGCCTCGGCCGCTTCGACCGCCGCGGTGATGCCGGCGATTCCGCCCCCAACGATCATGATTGTTCGGGAAACCTCCGCCACGGCGGGGCCGGTTTCGCCCGGCAACGACGATTGCATGGCGGAAGCCATCGGTTAGCGCACCGCCTCAGACGGCGCGGGCATGTTCGCCCAACCGAGCGCAAAGACACGCTCTGGCTCGAAGGTGCGAGCGCGCGCATAACACGGCGGCCCGTCGCCCCACCTATCGAAGTTGCTTAGTGTCCAGCGTGAGGCCGTCGCGTTAGGTATGTCACCGGCGCGCATTTTTCGAATCACCCAGCACCGGTTCAAGGGATCAGGGCCACATAAGGCTTTTTACTCAGCACCCATTCGCTCTTTTCAGGGTCGAAGCGCGAAACGGTGAAGCATTTCCAATTGGCATCATCGAGCTTGGGGAAGTCGCCGCGGTAATAATAACCAGGCCAGCGCGTTTCCTCGCGGAAGAGCATGTGGCGCATATGAGCTTCCGCGCAATAGTAGCGGTCCCAAACCTCCCAGGCGCGCAAAAGCTCGTGCAGATCGGACGCCGCCAAGCGCGACAAGTCGTCGCGCAGCATGTGCAGCAACTCAAGACCTCGCTTGAGGGTCGGCGCGTTGGTGATGTACCCGGCGCCTTGTCCCGCGCAGTATTCGTCCATGATCTTCTGCAGTCTCAGCAGCGCTTGTTTAGGCCCGAAGGCGTCGGGATTCACTTGGCCCCGCGTGGTCAGGGGACGAGTCTTTTCGTACACTTCGAGCGGAGCAAAAAGCGCCTTTTTTACCTCTTCCACCCTATCCGACTCCGCTTCCACCGCCTGCGGATTGTCGTAGATGTAGGCAACCGCTGCCTTGCCCGCCAGACGTCCCTCTGTGTAAGAGCCCGAGGAGAATTTGTGCGCCGATCCTCCGACTCCGTCCCCGGCGGCGAAGAGCCCGCGCACCGTCGTCATTCGGTTGTAACCCCAAAAGTATTCCTTGGGTGCGATGTCCTCCGGTCCACTGACCCACGCGCCGGTGCCCGAGGCGTGCGAACCCATCAGGTAGGGTTCCGTAAGCACAACCTCGGAGGGCACTTTGGCGGGATCGACGTTCTCGGAGGCCCAGAGCAGCGCCTGCGACATCGTCATGTCCAGGAAATCCTCCCAGGCATCCGATTCGATCTCGCGCAGCTTCTTTGGGTCGTTCTGTACCTGCGCGAACATCGCCTGCAGCGCCTCGTCAGTGCGCAGGTAATGCGGGCCGTTGCCCTCCAGATGGTCGCGGATCATCTGATGGTTGCGAAGCGGAGTGGGAATCGGCTTGCCGCCTCCGTACGGCAGCCATTCCTTGAGCAGGTCCGCCCACTTCTTTTCGACCTCTTCGCCGTAAGCGTTCTTGAGCACGGCCTTGAACAGCAGAAACCACATCCCGACCGGTCCGTAGCCGTCCTTGAAACGGGCGACGACCAACCGATGCTCCATCTGCGTCATCTCGGCGCCCGCCATGATCATCAGCTTGTAGACCGATCCGGTGTTCCACGGAGCGTACCAGATGCGCCCTAGACCTTCGCCGACGGCGTGCGGCCGAAAGACTTGCGTGGCGCCTCCCGCCGCGCAGATTACGGCCTTGGCCTTGAAAACGTAAATTTTTGGATCGCGCACGCTGAAGCCGACGGCCCCCGCGATGCGCCCCGAATCGTTTTTGTCGAGCAGCAGATGAGAGATAAAAATACGCTCGTAGATATTTTGCTCCCCGAGCGCCTTTTTGGCCGCCTCGGCGACGATCGGCTTGTACGACTCGCCATGGATCATCACCTGCCAACGGCCCTCGCGCTTATAGCGCCCGTCGGCCGTCTTGAAGATCGGCAGTCCCCACTCCTCGAACATATGAACCGAGGAATCGACGTGGCGCGCGATGTCGTAGACCAGGTCCTCGCGCGACAACCCCATCAGGTCCTGGCGCACGTAGTGGACAAAATCCTCCGGCTGATTTTCTCCCCACTTCATGCCCATGTAACAGTTAATCGCCGACAAACCCATCGCGACGGCGCCGCTGCGTTCCACCGCCGCCTTCTCCACCATCACCACGCGCAGCCCCTTGGCCTTGGCCCAGTATGCCGCCTCGTGCGCCGCGCCGCATCCCGCCATTCCGCCGCCGCAGATCAGAATGTCGCACTCGACGACTTCGGTTTCAGGCGTCACCATCTTCGAACCTCCAATGTTAGCCTGAGGCGCCGCGCCGGCTGTCACGTGCCATGCGCGCGCGCGCGCTTCGCGCTGAATCGAAATGATCAACGCGCCGAGCACGGCGCCGTGCTCGCGACGCTCGTCCGAAACGAAGCGACGGTTGCGAAACGCGGGCGCTCGTTACCCGTTGCGGCGACCACCTTCGCCGTCCTACTGCGCAACAACCGGCAGCTTGTCAACGCCCAGAAATTTCTCTTGCCCGCAAAGATTAGGATTCTTGACGTCCTCGACCTTCGCGTCGGCAAGCCCCTGAAAAGGTTCAATCGAGCCCCAGGGCGTGGTGCGGATTGGGAAGCGAAAGCGCTTAGTCTCGTTGTTGCGAAACTTAACCGTCCAGATGATCGAGTCGGTGCCGCGCAACGGCGCCAGGCGCGCGCCGAAGGGCACCACGTCCGCATACCCGCGCATTTCGATCGCCGTCTGGGGGCACGTCTTAACGCAGGCGTAGCACTCCCAGCATTGGTCCGGCTCCTGGTTGTATGCTTTGCCCAGCCCCTTGTCCAAGGTCATCAGATCGTTCGGACAGATGTACATACAGGCGGGACGGTCCAGGGCTTGGCACCCGTCGCACTTGTTTGGATTAACGAACGTCGGCACCGCTCACTCCTGTCGCGCCAGCGGCTTGGGCCCGGGCTTTGCCGAGCGCTTGCCGCTCGCACCCTCCTGTTCGGCCGCGTAGTACTTGCGCAAGATCTCCAGCACCTCGGGACGGCTGAAATGGTCCGGAACGTCGACACCCTCGGAAAGCATCTCGCGCAACGCCGTGCCGCTCACCATCACGCGCTGCGAGACGTCGTGCGGACACGTGCGCGCCGACGCCATGCCGTCGCACTTACGGCAGTAAAACGTCCAGTCCAGCTTGAGCGGCTTAATTTCCAGAGCGCCGTCCGGCACTTGATCGAAAATCTTCTGCGCGTCGAAGGGCCCGTAGAAATTTCCCACGCCCGCGTGGTCGCGGCCCACTATCAGATGGCTGCAGCCGAAGTTTTGGCGGAATACCGCGTCCAGCAGCGCTTCACGCGGGCCGGCATACCGCATCTCGATCGGCACGCCCGCCTGGATACAAGTGTCTTTGACGAAGTAATTCTGCACCGCCGCGTTAACCGCCTCGACGCGCACTTCAGCCGGTATATCCCCGGGCTTAAGTCTGCCCAGCTTCTGATGCACTAGCAAGCCGTCGCAAACCTCGATGGCGATTTTGGCCAGGTACTCGTGCGAGCGATGCATCGGATTGCGCAATTGAAGTCCAGCAACCGTGCCCCAGCCGCGCGCTGCAAACGCTGCGCGCGTTTGCTCGGGGCGCAGGTAAATGTTGGGGTAACGCTCAGGATAGCCGCTTTCGCTGAAAACCACGACCGGCCCGCCCAGGTTAACCTCGCCCTCGGCCAGCACTCCAGCCACCCCCGGATGAGTCGGATCAGTTGTTCCGAATACCTCGCGGCACTGGTAAAGCTTATCGGCTTCATAGATGTCGCGAATCTCAAGGCAACCGAGCAGCTCGCCCGTTTCTTCCTCAACCAGCGCTACTTCCTGCCCCAGGCGAAGCTCGCGGGCTCGCTCGCGCGGGGTCGACACCGTAATCGGCACCGGCCAAAAAACGCCGGAGGCGGTGCGGAAATCGGCGCATACCGATTTCCAGTCGTCGCGCCCCATGAAGCCCTCCAACGGCGTATAGGCGCCGATCCCGAGCATCACCAGATCGCTGGCTTCCCGCGAGGAAAGCGTGATTTTCTGAAGCGTCTGCGCTCGGCGCCGAGATTCAGCTCCTGCCGCGCTACTGAGCAACCGAGGCTTAAGCTGACGCTCGCCGCCGTGCGGATTCACCAAAGGCATATACTCCCCCCGCCCTAGCGCCTACGACCAACCACGCGGCCGCCGACAAAGCCGATAGCCGCCGGCGCCCATCGTGGGCGATCGCAACCCTAACGAGCTGCGAGCCACGGTCCGCCTTCGAGCAGCGACGCTTTGCCTACCCGTGCGCCGCGCTCTTGGCAACTCCGCACTTCTATTCGTATCTATAACCGACCCGCCCCCAGGCTAGCAAGGTAAACTGCCGCTCACCGCAAAGCGGACCGGCGGCGAATTCCGCATGTGCCCGCTTTCAAATCGCGCCGCATCGTCGCCGGCGTAGCTCGCCCGTGCGCGGTCGGCCGATCGGCCGTCGCCGGGCCCGATTAAACAGGGTCGGCAGGCCCCGGCAAAAGCGCCGGTTCAGACGACGCCTTCGGCGCGAAGCTCTTCGACCTGACCGCGAGTGTAGCCGAGCAGTTCGCCCAAGACCTCCACGGTATGCTCGCCGAGCAAGGGCGACGATTTGATTTCCACCGGACTCTCGGAAAGAGAGATCGGACAGCCCACGGTCTTGAAGCTCTTGCGCTGCGGATGAGGAACGTCGGCGATTATTTCGCGCTGAGCAAGAGCCTGGTCCTCGATGAGATCCTTCATCGACAGGATAGGCCCGCACGGCACGTCGACCTCGTTGAGCATCCGCGTGACCTCGAACTTGGTATATCGCATCGTCCATTGCTCGATCATCGCGAACACTTCCCCGAGACGCTCGACGCGCGCCTCAACGGTGGCAAAGGCGGGGTCGTCGGCTAACTCCGGCCGTCCGATAATGCGGGCCAACGCCGGCCATACCTGCGCCTGGACGATCACGTAGAC
Source organism: Deltaproteobacteria bacterium (assembly GCA_021801125.1). Lineage (GTDB taxonomy): Bacteria > Desulfobacterota > Binatia > Binatales > Binataceae > JAJYYI01. The sequence continues at coordinate 92,928 of JAJYYI010000119.1, forward strand.
GTAATCGTTCGGGCCGCCCGGCTTGCAACGGAGCGCCGAGCCGGGATGTCCACCGCCGCTCGCATTTCCGGACCGCGGCACGGTGTCGCCAAAGGTTTTGTTGGGGTACTCCTTGAGCGGCCCGCGTTGCAGGCGCTGCTGGTCGCGCATTTTGACCCGGCAGAGGTTGAGCACCGCGTCCTGCATCGCAACCTCAACTCGCTGCCCCCTACCGGTGTTGGTACGTTGATAAAGCGCGGCCAGGATGCCGGCGACTGCATGCATCCCGGTGCCGGAGTCGCCGATTTGCGCGCTCGTGCTGGTTGGCGGGCCGTCTTCCCATCCGGTGGTGCTCATCGCGCCGCCCATCGCCTGCGCGACGGTCTCGTAGGCCTTGCAATCCACGAACGGCCCCGGGCCGAAGCCTTTTATCGAGGCGTAGATAAGTCTCGGGTTAAGCTCGCGCAGATGCTCCCAGGTGAAACCGGCGCGATCCAGGGCCCCAGGACCGAAGTTTTCCACCAGAATATCGACGCGCGCGACCAGCCGCTCGAGGATCTGTTTGCCTTTCGGTGATTTGAAGTTGAGCGTGACGCTGCGCTTGTTGCAGTTGAGCATCGTGAAATACAGAGAGTCCACGTCCGGAATGTCGCGAAGCTGGCCGCGAGTGATATCACCGCGTCCAGGCACCTCGATTTTGAGTACGTCGGCCCCTAGCCACGCCAGTATCTGAGTGCAGGACGGACCCGACTGGACGTGGGTCATATCGAGAATGCGTACGCCGTCTAAAGCCTTTGCCATCGACTATTCCTCGCTGCAATGCTGTTGCTAGCCCCGGTCGCCGCCCACGCTGCCAAAAGCCGCTCGCGGCTCGAACCCGCTCTTCCGGCGCCAACCGCGCCTTTCCGTTGCACCGCTTCTATTCGCGCTCTCGGTTACGGCTGATGGACGATCACTTGTACATCGTTTGGTTCATCGTGCCGGGGGCAAACGCGTCTGGATTCACCCACACGTTGATTAAGGCGCATTTGCCGGATTCGCGCGCCCGCCTCAACGCCGGTCCGATCTGAGCCGGGTCGCGCACCTCCTCACCGTAGCCGCCGAACATGCGTGCGAACTCCTCGAAGTGCACGTCGCCGAGATAGTTGGCGATCTCGCCTCGCTCGCGGCCGTATTTCGCGATTTGACCGTAGCGAATCTGATTCATGTGCGAATTGTTCCCGATCACGCCGATAAACGGCAGGTTGAAGCGCACGCACGTCTCGAAATCCCAGCCGGTGAGTCCGAAGGCGCCGTCACCAAACAGGCACACGACCTCCTTGCGCGGATGGACGTACTTGGCGGCCATCGCAAACGGCGTTCCCACACCCAACGTGCCGAGCGGCCCCGGGTCCATCCAGCGGCCGGGCGCCTTGGGCTGAATCACGCCGGCCGAGAAAGTCACGACGTCACCGCCGTCGCCGATAAAAATTGACTCCTCGGTGAGAAATTCGTTGATCTCGTGCGCCAGGCGCAGCGGATGGATCGGCGCCTCCTCGGAAAGGCGCTTGGGCAAGGCACCTTTTTCGAGGCGAAGCTCCTCGGCGCGCAGCTCCTTTTTCCATTCCTCCCGTGACTTCGCGCCGTTGTCGACAAGGCCCGAGGAAGCCTGAACGACCGCGGACAAGATCGCTCCCGCGTCGCCAACCAGCCCCAGCGAAATGTCGCGATTTTTCCCCACGGTACGATAGTCGAGATCGATCTGCACCACGGTTGCCTCGGACCGCAATCGCCGCCCGTAACCCATCCGGAAATCAAACGGCGTGCCGACTATCACGATAACGTCCGCCTTGTCGAAGGCGTAGCGACGAGTCTGGTGGAAATGATGCTCGTCGCCGGGAGCCAAAGTGCCGCGCGCGGCGCCGTTCATGTAGGCCGGTATGTTAAGCCGCCGACAAAACTCGGCCGCCGCCTCAACCGCGCGACATGTCCATACCTGCGTGCCGAACAGCACACAAGGCCGCTTGGATTTGACCAGAATCTGAGCCAGCTTCTCGATATCGGCCGGGTCGCCCGCGCTTCTGGTCGAAGCGCGATATCTGCCTGCCGCGGGAATTCGCGCGCTTGCAACGTCGACCTTGGCGTCCAGAATGTCGCGCGGAATCTCGAGGAATGAGGGCCCGGGAGCGCCGTGGTAGCACTCGCGAAAAGCCATGCTGATCATGTCGGCGATACGCTCGGTCGCGGGCACTGTGGCGGCAAACTTGGTCAGCGGGCGCATCAACTCGACGTGCGGCAAGTCTTGCAGCGAGCCCATCTTATGCTGACTGAGCGCGCCCTGGCCCCCAATCACCAGCATCGGGCTTTCCGCGCGAAAGGCATTGGCAACGCCGGTAACCGCGTCCGTTGTCCCAGGGCCGGCGGTCACGACCGCGCAGCCGGGCTTGCCCGACATTCGGGCGTATCCGTCGGCGGCATGCGCCGCGACTTGCTCGTGACGCACGTCGATAATGTCGATACCCTCGTCCGCGCAGCCGTCGTAGATGTCGATTATGTGGCCGCCGCAGAGCGTGAAGATTACGTCCACGCCTTCATTCTTGAGCGCCTTGGCTACCAGATGACCGCCGGAAATCTTGCCCTCATCCGCGGCCGGTCGCGTGCCGCCTGGTTGCGCCATCGTGGCCATGATCCAACCCTCCTCCATTAATTCGCGGTCACAAAGGTCAATCCAAATCGTGAACGTTAGCGGCCACGTGAGCAGCCAGGTTGAGCGCGTGTTCACGCACCAGAGTTTCGGCCGCAACCGTGTCGCGCCGCTCCAGCGCCTCGATTATGTTCATATGATCGACGATCGAACGCGCATAGCGCCGCTTCTCGCCTATCGTGCGGCGGCGAATCGCTCGCATATGGATGAGGATGCTGCTCGCCAGGCGTATCAGCAGAGCGCTGTGACTCATCTCGATGATGCGTTGATGGAACCGTAGATTGGCCTCCGAGTACTCGTCAAGCTTGGCCTCGATTCTTCCCCCGTCGAACTCGGCGAAAAGCGCGCGCAGCGTCGCGACCTCCTGGCCGGTCGCTTCCACCGTGGCCAGTCGGGCGGCCATGCTCTCCAACGCCGCCCACACCGTGATGATTTCGATGACCTCGGTCTTGGACTTTCGCACGACGTAGACGCCGCGCCGCGCGACCGTCTTGACCAAGCCTTCTTGCTCCAGCCGAGCGATCGCGCTGCGAATAGGGGTTCGGCTTATCCCCAGTTGCTGCGCAAGCTTCCTCTCATCCAGGCGCAAATCCTCACCGGCGCGGTAGATGTCCCGGGCCATGATCGCCTGGCGCAGCGCCTCGTACGCGCGCACGGTCATAGTGCGGTCGGGCCTTAGCCGCTTAAGTCGCAGCCTGTCCGTGCCGGAAGTCGAACGCCAATTCGTCTTGGCGGGCGAAAGGGGATTGCTTGCTTCGATTTCCATTGCCGAAAGTACCTCGCCGACGAAGAGCAAGCTCTTGGTATCTGGTATACCAGACTCCTCCGCTTCGATCAAAGCCCATAAAGTTTCTCCAACGGGCAAGCAGGTGAACGCCTGGCGAAGCGGCCATCCCCACCGGCGTGCGGGGGATCGCGCCGTCCCGCAGCGCCTGCTCGCAACGCTCGCGTCGAGAGCGGCGTTGCGCCATGAAGGCGATTCCAGCAGCAATTGGCGAGCTGTGCGGCTACGCGTGTGGTTTGGGAAGCTTTTCTCTTCGTCAGCCGCGCGAGCTTCTTTCGAACTCAGGCCGCCCGCGCACTTCGCGCGAAGGTGAGAGAAGGCTCCATCGATAATGCTGGCATAGCCCTGCAAGCACGCCGGCGTGGACGAGGTCTTGGTCCACCATCTTCACCGTCGCTCGAGTACCGAAAACGGTCAGAGCCGGCATGCCCGACCTGGCTGCGGGAAGAGGTATCGACGAGTAAAATTCTGGCTTTCATCAACGGGGCGCCCGGGTCAGTCGTTCTGTGAGAGCTCGACCAGATAGTCGGTCAATCCGACCAAATGTTCTTTGAAAAGAGCGACAGTAGCGCGCACCGCAGAGAGCATCGCTACCCGATCCCTGATTTCATTAAGACCGAGCCTTACGTTGTCAGCGCCATTGGCCGTGAGAAGAGCGGCCTTATACTCTGTTAGCGCGTACAGCCGTCCAACATTCCTCCACCGGGTGATTAAGGCTTGGCGCCACGTCAGGCCACCCAGGGTCTGTTCGGCCGGGGTATTCAGAAACCTCCAAACGGAATCGGGGTACTTGCTGGCCGCGTCCGGCTGGCGTCCTAGAATCTCAGTCAGCATCGCCGGCGTGCTGCCCAGGGGCGCTTTGTCGCCCTCGCGCAGTTGTTGTACCGCGATACTAAGTCCGGCGGCCGCAGCACCTGCGATAGCGCCGATTAGATTTCCAGCTTCACGCGTGCTCTGAGGTACGCGCAGGCTGGAGCCGACTGCCCCTGTTCCCGTGGCCAGCGTGAGAGTTCCAAGGTTAACCAGATTGAGGTTGCGATCGCGCTCCGCGGCAATGATGAACGACATCTCATCCAGCCGCGTAATCTCATTGTCGATCCTTGCGATTGTGTAATCGATATCCAGAATAGCTTTGATTACCTTAAGGTTCAGCGATTGAAGCGCCAGAGCTTCTTGACCGGCATCGCGTGAGATCGAGCCCGCTTTGATCATTTTTACGAGCCGACAGAGTTGCTTTTCCGCTCCGATCTGCCGCGCCGTAATAATGATGTCGCCAGGCAACCCCCAGCCAAGGTTGTCCGCGCAGGCGGCGAAGCTCGTACCGGTGGTTCCGATCAGAATCTGAAGCGTTGCGTACAACAACCATAGACACGCTATGTATCTGGCTTTCATCATCAAACAACCCGCTGCTGAATACCGTAAAAAATCCGTCACCAAAAATTCGCTTCCTGATATAACAAGGACGCTACTCAAAGGTGCGGCCCTTCGTGTTTAACGCGCTGGCAGGTTACGAACGCGCCAAATACGAGGCGTCCCAAAAATATCGGTTTGGAGTCCTTCGCGCGAGATCGGTCCTGTGCGCAAATGGACCGAAGCGCCGGAACTTCTTGTCAGCAGCTTAGACCGAGGGCAAATCGCCGACCGGCAGGCGATGTCACCGGAGACCATACTGGGCTACTTGGACCAGATGATCGGCGTCGGTCGACTACGAAAATCGAAAGTCCTTTTCTCGCTCGATAATCATCGACGGCGCAAGCCGCACACCAAGCAGGAGCAGGAGATCGCGCGGCGCTGCGCTAGCTAACTCGGCCGGGCCGATCGAGGCGGAAGGGCGGATCGCTGGCCAGATTCGCGACGCCGCGCGAAAGGAGCGACGAGCGCCGCCTACTGGGAGGCGGTTTGCTTGAGCCGTTGCGCCATTTTACGTAGCAGGCGCCGCGCCCATAGAAACTCTGTGGCCAGGATCGCAAGTCCGGCGGGAATAACGATTATCGCCGGACCTGGCAGAACTATCATCGCCACGCCTATTGCGATCACGCTGCTTCCGATTACGAGAACTATAGCGCGACGAACGCCTCGCAGCGCCCGCGCTGCGTAGGAAGAACTTGTCTGCTCTGCCGCCCGCATCTCGTCGCGACGCTCTGCCCTATATCCGCCGCAAGCCGCCGGTACGGGTTGGGAAGGCTTACCTCCGCGCAGAAATCGCAAGATTCAGATCTCGCATCGACACGCCAACACAGCATATCCGAAGCACCAAATCAGACTTGCGGCCACCTGTCCGACTCACTGCGGCCTTCACGCCGCAAGCGCGCGCCGCGGTTAAGCACACGACGCCCCAGGAACGCGGGCCGACCCGGCGCCAAGAGGTTCATCAAAATCGCTCCGAGCACGCTTGCCGCCTGCCGACGCCTTTAAAAATGCACGACGGGATTGCACCATGAAATGTCCTGTTTCCCCTGGTCGCCAAAAATGCGAGTCAAGACGGGCGTTGCAGGCTTGGCACGAGCCGTGCTCAGCCACGCAACGATGCATGTTTAATAAACCAACTGTACGCCTTCGGCGCGAAGACGAGTCTGATGCAAAAATCACAACCTCGTTCCCCGGCCCTATATTGGATTTTGCCGCTCGGGAGCCGGAATTTCGGCCGGGACGTTCGGTGCATCGCAGGTTGAGCGAATCGCGCGCGAGCCTTTTCGGCGCTCGATGCAGGTCATGGAGGGACGCCCTATGAGTCTCGGATTGTGGATGGCGGCAATGTTTTTGCTCGGCATAGCTACCATGGCGCTTTGCTACGCGTTTCTTTTCGCCTGCGAAAAAATCTGAGGTATCCGCTAGTGATTGCTATAACCGCGATCGTTGCCGGGTTTCTACTTGTCTACCTCTTCGTGGCCTTGATTCGGCCGGAGTGGTTCTGAAAACCTGCTGCGCCTCGGGCTGAATAAGTCGGTGAAATTTTAACAGGCGTGGACTTGCCCGAGACAGGGCTCCGGCGGCGCTGGCTGGCGAGGCCGCTCATCTGCCCGGATCCACGCCAGCAAAGCAGAGGTTGATGCTATGTGGCTGCTGCCAATCGCACTGATGGCGACCGCAACGGTGATAGCGATTCCTTTAAGCCGATACGCCGCCTGGATCATGGAGGGTCAGTATCGCCCGCCGCGCTTGCTCGCGTGGTTCGAAAAGCGGCTTGACAACGGAGCTCAAACTTGGAAGCAGTATGCTGGCGCGCTTCTGATATTCAACACCGTCCTCTTCATTTACGGCTTTGTGGTTTTAGCGGCGCAGCCCTGGATGCCCCTAAACCCGCAGCATAAGGGGATGCTCGCGCCCACGGTCATCTTCAACTCCGTCGCCTCGTTCATGACCAACACCAATCTTCAGCACTACGCCGGCGAGGTGCACCTTTCGAATTACAGTCAGATATTCTTCGTAATTTACAACCAGTTCGTCTCGGCGGCTGTCGGCTTCTGCGCGTTGGTTGCGATAATCCGCGCCTTTCGCGGCGAAAAACTGGTCGGCAACTTCTTCCTCGATATGTGGCGCGTGGTGATGTACATGTTCGTTCCGGCCGCGCTCATTTCCGGCGTGCTCTTCATTCAGCAAGGCATGCCGATGACTTACCACAGTTCGTACCAAGTTTCCACCTTGGAGCCCGCAGCGATGGGAGTTACGGACAACGGACAGGCAAAGCCGCAGACTATAGTGGTCGGCCCGGTCGCCGCTGTCGTCCCGATCAAGATGCTGGGCACCAACGGCGGCGGATTTTACGGCATGAACTCCGCGCATCCGCTGGAAAACCCCAGCGCCTGGACCAACTTCCTCACTACGCTGGATATGATGATTTTCCCGTTTACCCTGGTGTTGCTTTACGGCCGGATGCTCAAACGCAGGCGGCATTCCTGGGTGATCTTCTCAGTGATGGCGCTCCTGATGATTGGAACCATCGTATGGGCGATCTACTTCGACACATTGAAACCTAACCCAGGTTTAACCGCGCATCCCACGGCAAGGAGTTTCGAGATACCCAACCCGTCAGCGCCAGGAGGCAAACGCACCTTCACCGTGCCAGCGGTGGCCGGCCTGCCCGTGGATCAGCACCTGGGAAATCTAGAGGGCAAGGAGATGCGCTTCGGCATTTCGGCGGGCGCTACGTTCGCAGCTGTCACCGTTGATGTGACATGCGGCGCGGTGAATTGCGAGCACGATAGCCTTAATCCAATCGCGGCTTTGTCGCCGATGACGGGAATGTGGCTCAACTGCGTTTACGGCGGCAAGGGCGTCGGCATGATTAACCTCTTGCTCTTCCTGATCGTGGGCGTGTTTCTAGCCGGTCAGATGGTCGGACGAACTCCCGAGTACTTGGGCAAGAAGGTCGGCGCGCGGGAGATGAAGCTCGCCATGATCGCGCTGCTGGTCCATCCAATTATGATTCTCGGGCCGACCGGGCTTTTCGCGGCGACGACCTGGGGTACCAAGGCTATAAACAACCCTGGCGCCCACGGCTTTTCCGAAATGCTATACCAGTTCTCATCGTCCTCCGCGAATAACGGCTCAGCCTTCGACGGCCTCGCGGTGACCACCGGCTTCGCCGACAATCCCAATCCACCGCCCACGGGAAAGCAATGGGATATCGCGACTGGCTTAGTGATGCTGCTCAGCCGCTATCTGCCGATTATTGCTCCGATCGCGATGGCGGCAAGCCTGGGCTACAAGAAGCCGACGCCGTTCGGACTCGGAACACTGCGCGACGACACCCCCACGTTCGGGTGTCTTTTGTTCGGCACGATTGTGATAGTCGGCGCGCTCCTCTTCTTGCCAGTGGCGGCGCTGGGTCCGCTCGCCGAGCACCTGGGACCGATCCCGTTCGGCGGCTGAGCGTGGGACGGATTCCCGGGGTCCTAGAACCAACCGCGCGCGACTTCGAGGAAAGACAAAATGAAAATGACAGAACTGGCTAATGTCGCTCCTGAAACCGCCTCTTCGCTCACGCCGCGCCCCGCTCCGCGGCGCATCAGGCGGCAAAGCTTGTTTGCGCCTGCCCTGTTGCGCACCGCGCTCAAACAGGCCTTCGTAATGATGCGCCCGGACATCCAGTGGGCCAATCCGGTGATGTTCGTGGTCGAAGTGGGAGCGGTATTAACGTTGCTCTTTGTAATCCAGGCGGCTGCAGGCCGATCATCGAGCCAAGTTCCAGTCAGCTATTTCGTGGCGCTCGACTTCTGGCTCTTTGTCACGGTCTTGTTCGCGAACTTCGCCACCGCTCTTGCGGAAGCTCGCGGCAAGGCGCAAGCCGATTCTCTGAAGCAAACGCGGCGTGAAACTCCCGCGTTCCGCTTGCGCGGCAAAGACATCATCGAAGAGGTGTTGTCGAGTGACCTTAAGCCTGGCGATCGCGTAATCGTTTCGGCTGGACAGATCATCCCGCGTGACGGCGAAGTTGTCGAAGGTATCGCCGCGGTGGATGAATCAGCTATCACCGGCGAATCGGCCGCGGTGATTCGCGAGGCGAATAGCGATCACTCTGGTGTTACCGGTGGCACACGGGTGCTCTCGGACCGCATCGTGGTGCGCATCACCGCGGCGTCGGGGGAATCGTTTCTCGATCGGATGATAGGGCTGGTCGAGGGCGCGGTTCGCCAGCGAACACCCAACGAGATCGCTCTCACTCTGGTGCTCTCGGCGTTGACGCTGATCTTCCTGATCGTGGTTGTCCCGCTCTGGCCGATGGCGTACAACGCCGAGCAATACATGGCTAGCTACCTCGGCGTCCCCGACTCCCTTCACAGCTTGGGCACCGACGTGCCGACCTTGGTCGCTCTACTGGTGTGCCTGATTCCGACGACGATTGGCGCCCTTCTCGCTGCGATCGGCATCGCGGGCATGGACCGCGCGCTCCAGGCCAACATCATTGCGAAGAGCGGCCGCGCGATAGAGACTGCTGGCGATATCGACACCGTGCTGCTTGATAAGACCGGCACCATCACCATCGGCAATCGCCACGCGACTGACTTCATCCCAGTCGGCCAAAGCTCAATTGATGAACTGCGGCGTCTTGCGGCATTGTCGTCGCTGGCCGATGAAACCCCGGAAGGCAAGAGCATCGTGCGTGCGTTCGAGGAGCAGCAGCGCAACCGCGAACCGATGAATATACCGTCTGGCGCGCGCTTTGTGCCATTTACCGCGCAGACTCGGATGAGCGGGATTGACCTTCCCTCGGGCGTTCAAGTGCGCAAAGGCGCGCCGGATGCGGTTTTGAAGTTCATTACCACACAGGGCGCCAGCGCTCCGGCAGACCTCAACCGAGTGGTGGAAACGGTCGCCGCCAAGGGCGCCACGCCCCTGGCGGTCGCGCAAGGCGCGACCATCCTGGGAGTGGTCGTTCTGGAAGATATTCTCAAGGCAGGCACGAGCGAGCGTTTGGAGCGGCTACGCAAGGCGGGTGTGCGGACCGTGATGATTACCGGGGACAACTCGCTCACCGCGGCGACGATCGCCAAACAGGCAGGGGTCGATGCATTCGTCGCTGAAGCAACACCTGAATCAAAGCTTGCCTACATTCGCCAGGAGCAGCGCGAGGGCAAGCTCGTCGCCATGGTCGGTGACGGCACTAACGACGCGCCGGCCTTGGCGCAGGCCGATGTAGGGCTGGCCATGAACTCCGGCACACAGGCTGCGAAGGAAGCCGGCAACATGGTGGACCTCGACAGCAATCCGACCAAGTTGATCGAGGTGGTGGAGATCGGCAAGCAACTTTTGATGACGCGGGGCTCGCTGACGACCTTTTCGGTCGCTAATGACGTTGCGAAGTATTTCGCGATCATTCCCGCACTGTTTGCGAGCACCCTGCCGTGGCTTCGGCCGATGGACATAATGCACCTGCATTCACCAACCTCGGCGATCCTTTCCGCCGTGATTTTTAACGCGCTTATAATTCCCGCCCTAATTCCGGTGGCGCTTAAGGGCGTTCGCTATCAGCCGTTGGGTGCCGACGCTCTACTGCGACGCAACCTTTTGGTCTGGGGACTCGGCGGTGTAATTGTGCCCTTCATCGGCATCAAGCTGATCGACGTTGTTATGGTCGGGTTGGGTCTAGCCTCCTAAACTCTCTGTGCCCAGGGCGGAGAAAAAAGATGATTCGACATTTTTCCAAGAGTCTGTGCTTTATATTTTTTAGCGTAATAATCTTGTGCGGGCTCTATCCCGCGGTCCTGTGGCTCATTGGCCAGGGGCTTTTTCCTTTTCAGGCGAACGGCAGCATCTTGACCGGGCCTGATGGAAAGCCGGTGGGCTCGCTTCTAATCGCACAGCCGTTTACTAAGGATGAATACTTCCAGCCTCGTCCGTCAGCAGCATCCTACGACGCATCGGCATCGGCCTCTTCCACCCTCGCCGCCTCGAACTACCTTCTGCGCGACCGCGTGGCTCGCCAGCTGGGTCCGATCGTCACGTACGGCGGCGGTCCCAAGGCTGGGCAACTGGTAGCCCCCGACATCGAAGCGTGGTTTCGCCAGGACCATTTCGCCGGCCAGCCGCACATAGTCGCCCAGTGGGCCGACGCCCACAACGCGCTGGCGACGGCGTGGGTCAATTCCGATCCCACCCACAGCCAGTACGTCGACGCCTGGGCGAAAGCTCACCCGACCGTGGTGGCAAAGTGGGTTAAGGATAATCCGGACACCCCTCAACCGACAGCGGCGGACCTCGCAGTCGTGTTTTTCGAAACTTTTTCGAAGGAGAATCCCGGCAAGTTTCCCTCGAGGGTCACCAGCGAGACCGGCAACCGCAAGACCGTAACGACGATTCAGCCGGTCAGCGAAGGCAGCGACATCCAGTCAATCTTCTTCGAAATGTGGCGCCAGGATCATCCCACCGCTGATCTAAGGGACGTCCCGGCAGACATGGTGACGACCTCGGGCTCGGGGCTGGACCCGCACATCTCGTGGGATAACGCGCTATTTCAGTTGGACCGGGTTGCCAATAAATGGGCTGGCAATCTCAAGCGCGACCCGGCCAAGGTCCGTCAAGAAATCTATTCCTTGCTTGAGGCAAACGCCGAAGCTCCGATGGGCGGGCTGTTTGGTGAGAAGATGATCAACGTGCTTAACGTTAATCTTCAACTGCGTAAGAGATATGGCAATCCGTCCTGAATGGACTACCTCCACCTCTATGAGCAAACTACCACTAATGGCATTAGCACGAGTCTGCGACGAAGCTGCGCGGCTACATAAGGGGCAAGGAACGCTCCGCCGCGCCCCGTATATGATTACGACGATGATTAGCGACGAAACCATGCCGATGGCCCCGGCAACACCGGGGCCATCGGCGGTTCGGGCCGCAGATGCTTCAACTCTTCTCAGCGATGCTTTTTATTTTGTTACTTTCGGGTGCAGAGCCGGCCAGCCGCCGACCGGATGCGCCCTTGCTTCGCCGCACCTCTAAGGAGGTTAGGCGAACGCGAGAGTACACGGCACACATGCGATTCCAATTACCGCTACCAGCGGCGGCACTAACGCTGGCACTCGGCTTGATCTGCCTTGGGGTGAGAAGCGGACAGGCGCAAACTACGCCAAACGGGGTTTCGGTAGGACTGTTGCAGAGTAGCGCGAATCTGAGTCTGCTAACGTCGGATGTGCTGGAGGAGCTCAGTAGCGCTGCCTCTGGTGCAGCCTCGTCGACCCCGGCCGGCACGGCTCCAGCAACAAGCAATTCCACCTTTGGCACTATCGAACAGAGCCTATCGGCGCTGCAAAGCGAGGCCTCCGGAGCTCAAAAGACGCTGCACGACCAATATGGGATTAGCGTCCACGGCCTGGTCGCGGCGTCCTATCTTTACAATTTCGACCGCCCGGTGACTGGTAATAACTTGTTCAGGGTTTACGATTATTTCGGAACTAACAGCGTTGAGCTGGATCAAGGGGAACTATACATCGAGCTCTCAGTGGCAAACCAATTAGGTTTCGTGCTGGACCTTAACACGTTCAACACCGGCTTCAAGCAGTATGGCAGTGTCACCACCTACTGGGACGTTCCAGGACCGCGTGGAGGATGCTCGGGCAGCCCCTGCAGCTGGCTTGATCCCACGCGAGCTTACCTGACATACACCATCCCGGTTGGCAGCGGCATTTTCGTCACCGCCGGCAACCAATACTCGCTCATCGGCTACGAAACTGTCCCCAGTTGGCAGAATGTGAACCTTTTTCAGTCGATCGGCTATGTGTTTGAAAACGAGCCTTTCACGGTCGACGGCATACGCGCACACTACGATTTTAATTCAAAAGTGGGATTGACCCTGGGGGTTAACAACGGTTGGAACGCGGTAGCCTCGCAGAGTCCTCTGCAGAGCTTCGAAGGCCAGACGGTGCTTAAGCCCTTTTCCTGGCTGACCTACACCTTGGCCGGAATGTACGGCACTGTCGAGGCCAACTCCAGCGCGCGCAGCGGCGTCATTGACAACATCGTCACGGTCACTCCAACCGACAAGCTTAGCGTCACGGGTGAATACTACTGGGGCCATCAAGACGCGGGAGCTTTTCTGCCGACCCCGATCGTCGAGGCGCCGGTCTATCCCTTCAATCCGCTACTTTACGCGTTCCCGTCCGGGGTGCTCACACATGGTGCGAATTGGTGGGGCACGGGAACCTGGATCGCTTATAACCTTACCGAGCGCATGCAACTAGGCCTGCGCGGCGAGGTGTTCGATGACGAAAACGGTTTTCTAACCGGAATTCCCCAGCAGCTATGGGAGGTCACGACGGGCTTTAACTACAAGGTCACCGAGTGGCTCATGACGCGCTTGGAGTATCGCCACGACCAGTCGACCGCACATCCTTTCCCCAGCGCCGCTCGCGAGACCAGCTTTGCTTGCCCGGGCCTCGGCACCTGCAGCGCGAGCGGTCACACTTTCTCCGGCATGGATACGGTAATGGTGACCGTCATTTACTTTTTCTAGCCATTTGGGGCGCACGTGCCTCGGGGCATCCGTGAGAGCTGCGGACGAACGCCCCTTTGAAGACATTGACGCGAAAGCGTTAAAGTCTACGTAGAGCATTATGCCGACCCAAGATGAAACGCACCGTCACCTCCGTTTCCTGACCAGGCTTGGCTCGGCCGGCAACCCGGCCGAGCCACCAAGTGCGCCATCTCTAGACGGAGGAGTCGGGCGCGAGGCGAGCCGTGCCGGATGATGCAGGCACCCAATCGCTGCGCGGCCGGATTCGCAACGCCGCACTGCTGTTGCTGGTGCTGGCGGTGGTTCTGGGCGCCTATGCGATTCCCCGCGTCTACCATTTAGGCGGCGCCATCAGACGAACCCTCTACCGCAATTACGTGAGCATCGAGGCGGCGCAGCATATGCACGCCGCCTTGCGCGATCTGCAGCTCGCCGAGCGCGACGGCCGCGCGCGCGAGGTCCTTGCCCGCTACGGCAAAACCTTCGAGCACTGGATGGACGTTGAAAACCACGACCTTACGGAGGTGGGGGAACCGGAGCTGGCTGCGGACATCGAGCGGCGCGGAAAGAGCCTGTTCGAAGAGATCGCGAGCGAGGAGCCGAGCGTCCGACATGACCGGCTATTCAGCGAACTCAATGATCGCCTTGACCGGTTAATCGAGATGAACCGCGCCGCTATGTTTCGCGCGGACGGCAAAGCGGTGCGTCTTGCCTCCCACCTGGCTTATGAATTCGCCTTCGGGCTGTTCTGCTTCATGGTCCTTGGGGCGCTGATGTGCTGGTGGATAGGATGGGCCGTATCGAAACCGTTGACCGAGCTCACGGAGCGCTTGCGCGGGATAAGCATGCGCAGATCGCACATGCGGCTGGGCGCGCAACGGCTCACCGAGCTGAACACGGTTGCGCGCGAATTCAATCTGATGGCCGAGAAAGTCGAGCACTTTGAAAAGCTCAACGTCGAGCGTTTACTCTATGAGAAGAACAAGACCGAGGCGATCATCGAGAGCCTCGAAGACGGCGTGGTATTGATCGATTCAGAGGGCGTGGTCGCGCATCTCAACGAAGTAGCGGCGATCATCTTGGGCATCGAACCCGCTCAGGCCTTGGGTAGCCGGCTGGACGACCTCGACACCAACCAGCCGCACTATCTAAGAGTTAGAGAAGCCCTGCACGCGGCCGGCAAATCCAACCTTCAGCCGCAAAGGGTTGAGTTTCAGCGCCACCTGCGTGGGCGGGACCATCATTACATTCTGAAGATTGCGCCCCTGCGGCGTTCCGACGGCGGACTTCTCGGACAGCTTCTGACCTTGCAGGACGTAACCTATCTGCGCGACCAGGAACGTGTGCGGGCCGATCTGGTGGCCGCGCTTTCCCATGAGCTGCGAACGCCCCTGGCTTCGCTCACACTTTCCGCGGAACTTCTGGAGCGCGACCAGGCGAACCTGCAGCCTAGACAGGTCGAGCTTTTGAGCGCCATCACGCAGGAATGCGCTCGAATGAGACAGTTGACCGATGGGCTGCTGAACTTGGCGCGCGGGGAGTTGGCCTCGATCGCGCTTAAGCGGGAGTTTCTGGACCTTGCGCGCGTTGCCAGCGAGGTCACCGCCAGGTTCTCCATCCAAGCGGAGCAGAAAAACATCAAGCTGGCCACGCATATCCAACCGGTACCACGCATAAAGGGCGACCCCGTCAAGTTGTCTTGGGTGTTGTCCAATTTGCTAGGCAACGCGCTGCGCTACACGGCCGCGGACGGCCAAATCGAGGTCGCTATGCAGGCCGAAAACGGATCGGTGCGGCTTGAGGTGAGCGACTCAGGCATGGGGATCGCACCCGAACTCAAGGACGCCATCTTCGAGCGCTTCACCCAGTACGACGGCAACGGAGCGCAGACCGGCGTGGCCGGATTGGGGCTCGCCATTGCCAAGGAAATCGTCGACGCCCACGGAGGCCGTATATTCGTTGAAAGCGTCGTCGGCCAGGGCAGCAGATTCATTGTCACTCTGCCGATGACAACCGAGACGGGATGGCCAGACTCCTCATAGTAGACGACGAGAAGAACATCCGTCGAAACCTTGCGATGTTCTTCGAGTCGCTCGGTCACAAAGCGCAAGCCGTTGAGAGCGCTCGCCAGGCGCTGCGGGCGCTTGCGGAAACGCCCTTCGATCTCGTGCTCGCCGATTACAAGATGGCCGAGATGAACGGCCTTGAGCTGCTCAACGAGATAAAGCGCGAGCGCCCGAACTGCCTGGTGATTCTGATGACCGCGTACGCCACCGTCGAAAACGCGGTCGCGGCGATGAAGGCGGGCGCGTACGACTACGTAACCAAACCCTTTTTGCTGGAGCAGATTCGCCATATCGTCGAACGCGCGATCCAGCTGCAGAATCTGCGCCAGGAGAACCGTGCCTTGCGCCAGGCCATTGACGAAGACCCGCTACTTATCTCCAGGAGCCCGGCGATGATGCGCCTGCGCGAAAGCGCGCGCCAGGCGGCGGCGAGCGACGCGATTTTGATGCTGACCGGCGAAAGCGGTACGGGCAAAAACGTGCTCGCGCGTCAAATCCATCGCTGGAGCCTGCGCCAGGATGGTCCCTTCGTGGTCGTGAACTGCACGACGCTCTCCGAGCAGCTGCTGGAAAGCGAATTGTTTGGCCACGTGCGCGGAGCGTTCACCGGCGCGATCAAGGACAAGCCCGGGCGCCTCGAAGCGGCAGCGGACGGCACCATCTTTCTGGACGAGATAGCCGATCTCTCGCCGGCTTTGCAGGCGAAATTTCTCCGCTTCGTGCAGGAGCAAAGCTTCGAACGCGTGGGCGACGACCGCACGATCAAAATTGACGCCCGCATTATCGCCGCGTCCAACCGCGACCTGGAGACCGAAGTCGCGGCACATCGCTTCCGCGATGATCTGTTTTACAGGCTCAACGTGATCACGCTGCGCGTGCCGCCCCTGCGCGAGCGCGCCGAAGACATCCCGGCGCTGGCGGAATGGCTGCTCAAGGGCGCGAGCTTGCGCAATCGCCGCCCGCCGATGAAGCTTTCGCCAGAAGCCGCGAGCGCGTTGAATAGGTATCACTGGCCGGGCAACGTACGCGAGCTGCGAAACGCGATCGAGCGCGCCGTGGTCTTAAGTCGCAGCGACGTTATCGTCGCCGAAGACCTGCCGGACTCGGTGTTTCGCGAAGCGCCGGAAGCTCGACCACGCGGCCTGCACGGGGGCACGCTCGATGAGGTGGAGCGCGAGCACATAACGCGCGTGCTCGCGGAAAGCGCCACCCTGGAGGAGGCGGCAGCCGCGTTGGGCGTCAACCCGACGACGCTTTGGCGAAAGCGCAAGCGCTACGGCCTCGAGTAGAGGGCGTCGGCTCAAACAACCATCCCGCGTCATCGGCAGCGGCGTTACGCAACCAGCTACGGAGCGCGGCCGATTTTTTCCTCACCGCCGCTTCGGCACACCCTCTTTCGCCGACGTGGAAGTCCGCGACGCGCTCCACAAATATGTTGTGCTCCTTGACCGGCCGTCTCGGACAAGGCTAGAGAACAACTAAGCCTATGAGCATACGAGCCGCCACCCTGGCCGTGTTCGCGCTTGGCGTCACAAGTATCTCGGCGCCGTTCTTTGCGCTTCCGGCGGCAAGCGACACTCAACCTTCCGCAAACGCTCGGGCTGTCGACCAAGAGCAGGCGAGCGACAGCCAACAAGCGCGCAATGCTGCCGTGCTGGAGGATAAAGCGCGTGCGAGCTTCGGAGCGTTAAGCCCCGCGGAGCTGCGCCTGGTGCGCAGCGCGCCCTACCGCAGCCTGGCCTGGATTGGACCGAGTTCCGACCCTGATGACGCCGCGAATGACACCTCTAAGGCGCAGAGCTGGGGCGCCGAACGCACGATCAGGGAGGCGCTTATCCGCTGGCTACTCAGCGACGCTGAGGCATCGAAGCTGGTCCATCCCAGCGGGGTAGGTATCGCCGGCGCCCGTATCGCTCAAGCGCTCGATCTGTCGTACATTACCACCGAGCTTCCGCTGACTATCGTGCAGTGCTACGTGTCCGACGGCTTGGAACTTGGCTACGCCCATCTGGCGACGGTGGTGCTGCGCGGTAGTCGAACCGGCGCGATCAATGCCGACCAGGCCGTGATCCGCGGCGACCTGGCGCTCAGCCAAGGCCGTTATGAATCCGTAAGCCTGTTCCGCGCCGAAATTGACGGGGACCTCGATCTGCGGGCCGCGCGCCTGGTTGGCGACGATCCGCTCTCGGCGGTGGAAGCCAAGGTCAAGGGCGACGCGCTTTTTCAGGACGGTTTCCAGACTAGCGGCGTGCTCGATTTTCGGCTCGCCCACATTGACCGCTCGTTGAGCTTTAACGACGCCGTCTTCACCGGTACGCGGGAGAACGGTCTTAACGCCGAGCGGGCCGTGATCGACGGCACGCTCTACTGGGTAAAGATAGGGCTAGGTGCGCACACAGAGCTTGACCTTGGCAATGCGCGAGTCGGCTCGTTATGGGACGACAGGTCTAGTTGGCCCTCGCCGGGTAACCTTTTTCTGGTGGGGTTCGTCTACGACGACCTGACGGGAGGCCCGAGCGACGCCGCAAGCCGTCTGGCTTGGCTTCGCCTACAACCCAGGTCGATGTGGACGCAGCCACAGCCTTACCGCCGCCTTGCTCGAGTGCTGCGCGAAGGCGGCTCTGACGCCGGAGCGAGCGAAATCGAGATTGCGCGGGAGGACGCGCTCGCTCGTTACGGCGATCTGGGTTCCGTCGAGCGAGCATGGAAGTTCGCCCTGTGGGCAACGATTGGCTATGGCTACCGTCCCCTGCGCGCGCTTTGGTGGATTCTGCTGTTCGTCATCGTGGGTGCGATTCTTTTCCAGTGGGGTTACCGCGCGCGGCTAATCGCCCCGACCGAGCCCGAGGCGTATGAGTCCTTCAACACCACCGGTGAGCCGCCGCCGCATTATCCGCCGTTTAGCAGCTTTGTCTACTCACTGGAGAATTTCCTCCCGGTGGTGGATCTGCATCAGGGGGCCTATTGGAGGCCAAACCCACACCATAGCTCGGCACTCAGCCTTTCACTTTTCGGTCGACGTGCCGAACCTACGCGGATGCCGGCCAGGCTGCTGCGCTGGTATTTGTGGGTGCATATCCTCGCCGGGTGGACGATCACACCGCTGCTCTTTGCCGGGCTTTCGGGTCTTCTGCGTAACGACTGACACCCCTTCCACGACGCCATTCCCTAAGAGCGGCGCTAAGCCCGTGCGCCCTGCGTAATGTGCAGCCTTCTCGACTCTTTGCGCGGAGATTATTCCTACGTTTCCAAAAAATTTCCGCTCCCATTCGCACGTTTTGAAAAATTTTGCGTGAATTTAGTTGACGTAGGCCATCATGTTCGATCCGTGGCCGCTGAAAGTTGGGTAAAAGTAGTGTAAGCTACATTTAGTTAGCGGAGGTTCCAGGGCGCTGGTCAGGCTAATCGCCCTCACTAAAGATGGCTCGCAAGACCAGGAGCAACGATGAATACAGGTGACATTCGTAACACGCGAACGGATCCAGAGCGCACTGCACCGCGCGGCCAACTATTGACCGCGCGCGAGTTGGCGGATCATCTGCGAGTACATAGGAGCACCATTTACAGACTTCTGCGCCAACACAGAATCCCGGGCTTTAGAATTAATGGTGATTGGCGCTTCGACCGCGAAGAAATCGAGCGCTGGATTAGGCGCAAGACCAAGGCTGAGTAAAACGCGCCAAGATTAAAGCTTCCCACTCCGGGCACGCGCAAGGCAAGCGCACGCCACGGCTCTAGGCCGTCGCATGGCGGTCGAAGCGAGAAAGTGCGCCCGCGCGAGTTTGCGCGAGGAGGGTACGCAGCAGCCTTTACGATGGAGGGTTGGCCGGTCCGCTAGCGCCGACCGTCACACCCTCTCGCACGCGAACCCTAGCATCTGGGTGATCAGGCACTTCCACGCGCAATCGCCGAAAACCCGTACGGCCGGGATCTGGCGACAGAAAGCCTATCGTATACTGCTGGCGCAACTCCGCGCTGATTGTCTGGGTAGCCAGGCGAAGCTGCGCGCCGTCGCCCACGGCCCGAATGATAAAAGTACGGGCGCCGGTCTCTCGCGATAAAGTCTCGAGCGTCGCGGCGTCGACGCGATCATAGTCTAACGCCCCAACGAAGCCGAGCGGGCCCAGAAATGACGCCCATGGCGACGAGCTGCCGATATTGGGGTTGCCGATCCCTATGGAGTAAATCAAAACGCCAAGTCGTCTCGCCTGCGAGACGACTTGGCTTAACGAGTACATGCTCGCGTTGTCCATGCCGTCTGTCAGGACCAATAAAGCCTTTTTTTCGTGGCGCCCGCGCTCAACCATAAGTAGGCCGTCAAGAATCACGTCGTAAAGCGCGGTACGGCCAAAAGCATGCAACAGGGCCAATCGTGCCATCACCAACGAGTGATCGGTGGTAAACGGCTGGAGCAGGAAGGGGCGGTTCGAAAAAGCGAAAAGAAAAACGTCGTCCTGCGGATTCAGATCGCGCAAGAATTGTGAAATCGCGGAGCGCGCCTGTGCCAGCTTGGGCTCCATGCTGCCCGAGGTGTCGACCAGGATACCGATCGACACGGGAACGTTGAGGTCGCGCCGAAAAAACTCCACCGGGCGCTGGATGCCGTCCTCGTAAACCAGGAAGTCCTGCTTTTGCAATCCCGTGACGTAGCCCCCGTCCTGGTTAGTCACGGTTACCGTCACCTGGGCGTAGCCGGGCTGGCGCCTAAGCTCACGCGCGGGGATTTCCAGCTCTCCAGTCGGTTGCGGCGCTTGGGGCGGAATCACGTCGGTTGAGCCGGATTGCGGAGATTGCGGTGGTATCACCGCGGTCGAGGGAGGGTAATTCCCCTGGCGGGTGGGGATCTCTAAAGTGCCTGACGGCGCATTAGTACCACCCTGTCCAGCCGGTGGCGGAACGTTGGGATAGTTCTTATAGCCGCCTTGTTGCGCCCAGCCGGGTGCGCAAATAGCCGCCAGGAGCAGTCCGGCCACTAAATAGCCACTTATTAAGCGACCCATGACGACCTTAGCCTTGCCCCCAAAGGCTATACTAATCTCAGTCATTTGCCTCACGACGTTTTAATCTTCGCATTAGAGCAGCCTCCAGGCAACTGGCCGGCTTCCGCGAGAGCGCTCGCGCGGGTTGTGACAGCGCGCGGATTAGGTCATAAAGCGAAAAAAGGAAATAGACATGTAAATAATACGCCACCGTTCGACTCCGATGCTTACTGGAATGGGTTAGCGGTATGGGCCGGTACGCAGAGCCATAGGGTAGGAATCCGAGGGTTCGCCGCAAGAGGGCTTAGGTTGCAGCATCCGGTCGGTACTGATAGAAGGTTAAACGAGTCTCGCGGCAGTGAATCAGCCGGTTCGCGCACACTTAGCGTGCCGGTCGGAACGCCGCCGGCGGACCATTTTCCCAGACATACGCTGCGCGCGAGCGTCGCACGCGCTGAGGAGTGGGCTAATTGGCAAGCCACCTGACTCTGGATCAGGCTAATGGAGGTTCGAGTCCTCCCTCCTCAGCCATCACGCCAAGCGGGATCAGCGAGGTCCCATCGTCTAGCGGTTAGGACGCCGGCCTCTCACGTCGGTAACGCGGGTTCGAGTCCCGCTGGGACCACCAGCAAATTGCTCAATAAAATCAGGCACTTAGCCGACTAGCCGCGCGCGGCCGAAAGAGCGTTGCCGGCGCCCGGTGCCAAATAGGTGCCAACTTTTTCCCTTCCAACCGCCGTTTGACTGCCGGCGCCAAGGTTGACCGCATCGACCGCGCCCCGAAGGTAGGCGTCGGAAAGATGCGTATAGCGCGCCGTCATGCGCGGGTCTTTGTGGCCCAAGAGCGCTTGGAGCCCGCGTTGTTGGATGCCGGCCATTGCCTGGTAGCTGGCGAAGCTATGACGTAAATCGTGGAGCCTGAAGTCTTCGATACCGGCGCGCTTCACGATACGGCCAAACGCCATGCTCACTTGGTTCGGCCCGAACGGGAAAAGCCGGCCGTCGAGGCGCACGGGTAGGCCCGCGAGCGCCGAGAACGCGGTTTCGTTCAGATAGACCCGCCGTGCCTCGCCGTTCTTGGTTTCGCCGATTAGCGCTACGCGGTTTTGCCAGTCAATGGACTTGCGCGTAAGACCAAGAACTTCGTTGCGGCGCATGCCGGTATTCAGCGCAACCAGCGTGAACGCTCTTAGATAGAGGTCGGCGCCGCATGCGGCAAGAAGCCGGTCGATTTCTTCGACCGAGAGAAAGCGCGCGCGCCCGGGCGCTTCCTTGAGCGGCGCAAGGCCGGTAAGCGGGAAGCGGCCCAGATACTCCCATTGCACGGCGCGCTTGAACATATGCTTTAGGACCGCGATTTCGCGATTGACCGTACTAGGCGCCGCGCCCTGCTCGATGCGGCGCGCGACGTAGTTTTCTACGCTGGCGAGGTTGATGGCGCGCAAGGCCCCCGGAAAGGCCGGCTTGAGGTGCTTTCGCGCGATGCCAAACCAGCGCTCCTGACTGCGCGGTTTGAGCGTCGGCGCAACCCGCCGCTGCCATTCCTTCACGAAGTCGGCGAACGGGATGGCGGAGTCTTCGATGACCCCAAGGTGCACGCGCCGCGCCACGTTGCCGAGAACTCCGCTTAGAATTTCCTTGGCTATGCGCTGGTTAGGTCCGATCTTCTTGCGCTTGCGCCGGCCTTCGGCATCAACGAAATCGATCCACCAGTTTGAGCCTCGTTGAAATACCCGTGCCATGTCATTCACCTTCCTTGGCGATCGCATCGTGTAGATCGCCGAGTTCGTCCTGCTCGCGTTTGGTTGCCGCGCGTAGGCCAAGCCGGCGCCGCACGCGGCGCTCGGCGTTATAGTACCCAACCTTTTGTCTGTGGCGATGCAGCCGCGCGAGCGCTCGGTGTTCTTCGCACGCTTGCGTGTTAAACCGCGTTGCGTAGTAGAGTCGGCCGCATTCGGGACAAACACGCACGCGCGCCGGGTCCGCGCTGCGAAGCGCGGATAGGAATTCTTCGAGTTCGCCTAGGCTCAATTTGCCGGCGCTAAACGCCAACAACCACCAACGCACGGCGCGTTCGCTTGTCTGCGCGACGCCAATTGCGGCGCCGGGCGTCGCGAGGATGCGTTGCGTTAACGCTTCGCTCGCGTCTTGCGCTGCCGTCGGCAAAGCCGCGTTCGCGCGCTTAAGCCATGATTCGAGGTTAGCCGCCGCGGCGGCCTGCCGCGCCCGCGTAACGTTTGCACGCAGTTTCGGCGTCCGAGGCGTTTCAGCTTCAGCCCCGAACTTTATGGTGAAACGTTTGCGCGCAGTTTTTGGCGCTTTGTGCTTGCCACGTCCGGCGCGCGCTTGATGTTGCATCAAAGCCGTCCCCGTTGCACGATGAGCATAGAAGAAACCTACGCTCTATGCGCTCAGAGGTCAAGGGTGATGCTTGAAAACGTTTCAACCGATTCTAGGACCGGCAGGCTTGCGTTCTCGGTTGCCGAGATAGCCGCTTTGCTCGGCTGCTCGCGAAGTTTCGTTAGGTTGGAGTTGGCGCGCGGCCGTTTGAACGGCGTCAAGCGTGGCCGGCGGGTTTTCGTTTTGGCCGTTGAGCTTACGCGGTATCTAGGCGCGGACCGGCCGTCCGGCGCGCTAGCTGGTGCGGCCCCGCGATGAACGCGGCAGAAATCGCGCGTGCGCTCGGCGGCGAGCGGCGAAGCGGCGCCGGCTGGAAATGCTTATGTCCTGCTCATCGCGACACAAACCCGAGTCTCGACCTGAAAGACGGAAGCGATGGCCGGATTCTGGCTGTCTGTCGCGCCGGCTGTTCCCAAGAAGCCCTTGTCGCGGAGCTGAAGTCTCGCAACCTTTGGCCGGACCGCAACGGCGCCAGCGATGAGCTTCGGCGGCGCGAGTATCGGCTGAACTACGTCGACGGGAGCGGCGAGGCAATCCAC
>JAJYYI010000150.1 GCA_021801125.1 Deltaproteobacteria bacterium
TCGGCGCGGTCGCGAAGGCGACGGGCCGTGGCCTGTAAGCTCGGCGCATGCCCGAGCGATTGCCGCTGAAGCGTCCGAGCGAGCGGTGGTTGCCGCGCACCGGCCCATGTCGCTCACTCGCTGCGGGTCGACGAGCAACGCGCCCAGTTCGTGCGCCAGGTTTGCTCCGAGCGCCTCGTCGTCGTTCACCACGATCGCGCCGCCCGCGCGTTCGATCACGCGCGCGTTCAGCTCCTGCTGATGGTCGCGGTGGAACGGATAAGGGACGAAAATGGCTGCCTTGCCGAAAAGCGCTATTTCAGAAACCGCCATCGCGCCGGAACGACTGACCAAAAGGTCGGCGCGCGCCAGCTCGCGGCCGATATCCTCGATAAAGGGCGTTACATCGGCCGCCAGACCGAGACGCTCGTACCCCGCTCTGACCATTGCTTCGTCGTCGGCGCCGGTCTGATGAACTATCGCGCCGGGACGGGCCTCAGAGCTAAGCCGCTCGAAAGCGGCAAGCACGCCAAGGTTCAGCCGATGGGCGCCGCTCGACCCGCCCAATATGAGGAGTCGGAGGGCGGACGAGGGTGCTTGCGGAGCCGAAGCGGAGGCGCGAGGTCTGAAGCGAACCGGATTGCCTGTCACGCGAACCTTAGCTCGCGGAAAGAACGCGGCCGCCGGCTCGAACCCGACGCAGATCACGCGAGCAAAGCGCGCCATGAGCCGGTTGGCGAGGCCAGGCCTGGCATTTTGCTCCATCAGCAGCAAAGGAATCCGGCTCAGCACCGCGGCTGCCGCGGTGGGTAAGGAAGCGTAGCCGCCGGCGCCGACCACCAGGTCGGCCCCAAATTGCCGCAGTACGGTGCGCGCGGTTTTTATCGCACAAAGAAATTTCATCGCTGCTTCAATTCGCTCGTTCGCCGTGTGCCCGCGCCAACCGCTGACCTCCAAGAGTTCGTAACTGAACTCATGGCGCGCAAACCAGTTCGCCTCGAAGCCGCCTCGCGCGCCGATAAAAAGCACCTGCGCGGCTGGGTATTGGCGGAGCAACTCCTGCGCCAGCGCAACGGCGGGAAAAAGATGGCCGCCCGTTCCTCCGCCTGCAATCGCCACTTTCATTGCACCTTGGCCCGCTGGCTTAAACCCAAGAGCACACCGAGCGCGGCCAGTGAGACCACCATCGCGCTCCCTCCGTAACTAAGAAACGGCAGCGCGAGCCCCTTGGTCGGCAGCAAGCCGGTCACTACCGCCATGTTGATCACCGCCTGCAATGCAAGAAGCGCTGTCATCCCGACCGCCAAGAGGCTGGCGAACGTCTCCGGCTCGTTGCGCGCTATGCGCATCCCGCGCACCAGGATGGTGCCGAACAGGGCCACTACCGCAAGCGCGCCAACCAATCCCAATTCCTCGCCCACGATCGCGAAAACGAAGTCGGTGTGCGCCTGGGGAAGATAGAACATTTTCTGCTCGCCGGCGCCGAGGCCCACGCCCCATTTGCCGCCCGCGCCCAGCGCGATCAGCGATTGCACCAGTTGAAATCCGGCGCTGCGCGTCAGGTCCCACGGATGAGCGAAGGCGAGCACGCGACGGAGGCGATAGCTCTTATGCCACGCCTGAAAGGCGAACAAGAGCGAAACCCCTGCGCCCACTACTCCGAGCTGCTTTGGCGGCACACCAGCGGTGAACGACATTGCGAACAGAAGCAGAGAGAGCACCACCGTTGCGCCGAAATCGGGCTGGCTCAGAACGATCGCCGCCAAGACCGAGAAAATAACGAGAGGGGGCAAAAAACCGCGCCGAAAGTCGCACAGCCGATGTTCATTGCGGCTCAAAAGGTCGGCCAGGAAAACCACCCAGGCGAATTTGGTCAACTCCGAAGGTTCGATGGTAAGCCGTCCCAGATTGAGCCAGCGACGCGCCCCGCTCTTGTTGACCCCGAAGCCGGGAAGCCACAGCGCCAGCAGCAAAATCACGCTAAGCCCGAAGACGTACGGCGCGATTGTTTGCAGAACGGCCGCCGGGACCCGCGTCAAGACGAGCATCGCGACCAGCCCCAGCGCGATGCTCAAGAGCTGGCGCTTGAAAAGATGAAAGGGAGTCCCAGTCTTGCTGAGGCTTATAAAATACGTCGTATTCAACGTCATCATCAGCCCGAGCAGCAACAATGCGCCGGCCGCGCCCCAAAGCCAGGGCTCCGAGCGCAGCGCGGGCAGCAACTCAGAGCGCCATAACCAACTCTTTAAAGACTCGCCCTCGCTGCGCATAGTCCGTGAACTGGTCGAAGCTCGAGCAGGCCGGCGAAAGCAGCACCGTGTCGCCTTTGCGTGCGGCATCGGCCGCCGCGGTCACCGCCTGGCTCAAGGTTTCCACGAGTTGAACTTCAGTCGCGCCTTGAAGAGTGCGCATCATGCGCTCGCGCGCCGGTCCCATGAGAATGGCCGTTCTGACCTTTGCGCTTAGAAGCGGACGCAGGGGCGCGTAGTCGCCGCCCTTGTCGACTCCGCCGGCCACCCAGATTACCGGCGCGCTGCACGAGGCGAGCGCCGCCACTGCGCCGTCGACGTTGGTGCTTTTCGAATCATCGAGGAAGACCACTCCGGCCCGCTCGCGCACGAATTCTAAGCGATGAGGCAGGCCGCGAAATTCCGCCAGCACGGCCTCGATTACGTCAGGCGCGAGGCCAAGAGCCAGAGCGCCGCCCGCCGCCGCCATCGCATTGCTCAAGTTGTGCCGGCCCGGCAGACGAAAGGCCGTCATCCTGATAAGGCCCTCGCAGCCCTCGACGCTGAAGCGAAGCGCGCGGCCGTCAAGCCATACCGCCGAACCATGATGTGCGCGCGATTCGCCAAATCCCACCACGCGCGCGCGCAAATGCTTGGCCAACGTCCACACACGCGGGTCGTCGCGATTGAGCACGGCCCAGTCCTCGGCGCGCTGATTCGCGAACAGACGCGCCTTGAACTCGCTGTACTCATCAAGGTCGCGATAGCGCTCGCAATGGTCCTCGCTCACGTTAAGGAAAATTCCCACGCGCGGCCGGAAACTCTGCACCCATTCGAGCTGGAAGCTGGAGATTTCGGCGACCACGGTCTCATACCCTTTGTCGACCGCCTCGACCAACGGGGTCCCGAGATTGCCGCCCGCGAACGTGCGGCCTCCACCGGCGCGCAGGATTTCCGCGAGCATCGTTGTCGTCGTGCTCTTGCCGTTGGTGCCGGTTATCCCAACGATGCCGCAGGTCAGATAGCGGCCGGCTATCTCAATCTCGCTGAGGATGGGGAGTCTTCGTGCCGATGCGCGGGTCAACAGAACGTTGTCGCGCGGCACGCCTGGACTGGGCACCACCAGGTCGACGCGATCGACCCAGGCGGGATCTTCGCCGCCGGTATGGATCTCGGCGTCCGCCGGCAGGTCTTCGGCCTCCAGGTCCGCGCGCTTGTCGACGAGGATCAACCGCGCCCCGCGTGCGGCGAGAAAGCGCGCCGCGCTGCGGCCGGTTTTTCCCAGGCCGATTACCAGGACCCTTTTGCCGTTAAGCTCCATCATCGCAGCTTAAGCGTGCTCAGCGCCAGCAGCGCGCATACCACCGAAATGATCCAGAAGCGCACCACCACCTGCGTCTCCGGCCATCCGGCGAGTTCGAAGTGATGATGAATCGGCGCCATGCGGAAGATCCGCCTATGCGTGAGCTTGAAGTAGTAGCGTTGAATGATCGTCGACGCGGCCTCGATTACGAACACGCCGCCCGCGACGATCAGCACCAGTTCCTGTTTGCACAGCACCGCCACCACGCCGAGCGCCGCACCGAGTGAAAGCGCGCCGACGTCGCCCATCATCATTGAGGCGGGATAGGTGTTGTACCAAAGAAATCCCAGCGAGGCGGCGACCAGCGCGCCGCAAAAGATGCTGAGTTCGCCCACCCGTGCGACGTGGGGAACCTGCAGATACTCGGCGAACTTGGCGTTGCCGGCGACGTACGTGAAAACCCAGTAGCAGAACCCCACCGTCATGACCGGCCCGATCGCAAGTCCGTCAAGGCCGTCGGTGAGGTTGACCGCGTTCGAGCATGAGATAATCACCAAGGCGGCGAATGGCACGTAAAACCATCCGAGGTCCGGTCGCACTTTCTTGAGGAACGGAACCATCAGATGAGTGTCAAACTTCAACACCACGAAGAGCACGAACGCGACCAGAAGCGCCACCGAGATTTGCCAAAACAGTTTCTGGGGCCCGGTCAAACCTTGTCCATGTCCGCGCCTAAGTTTAAGGACGTCATCGGTGAGTCCGATTGCCGCGAAGCAAAGAGTCACCACCAACGCGACCCATACGTAAGCGTCGCGCAGGTCGGCCAACAGCAGCGTCGCGATAAGCGTTGCAGCGAGGACCAGCAGTCCTCCCATGGTCGGCGTCCCGGCTTTTTTCTGATGAGCGCTGGGCACTTCCATACGAATCGTCTGGCCGAGATGAGCCTGGCGAAAGCGGCTTATCACTACCGGTCCGAGGCCCAGCGCCAGGACCAGAGAGCCCAGCCCCGCCATCACCGACCGGAACGTTTCGTAACGCAGCACGTTGAGGCCCGGATGGCTGGTGTGCAGCGGAAATAGCAGCATGTAAAGCATCAGATGTTCGCCTTCTCCAGCCATTCTATGACCCTTTCCAGGGCGGCCGCGCGGGAGGCTTTGAGCAGAACGCGGTCCCCGGGCTTCAGGATCGAGGCCAAGTGGTCTCCTAACTGTGTAGACGTCTGGAACGTACAGACCCGCGACGGCTCCATTCCTGCTTCTCGCGCACCCGCGGCGAGGTCGGAGGCGAAGTCACCTGTAGCCAGCAGCAGGTCGAGCTTCAGATCGCTCACGAGCCGACCGATATCACGATGGGCTTGCGCGGACATATCGCCGAGTTCCCGCATGTCTCCGAGCACAGCTATCCTGCGACTACCCGGGAGTTCGGCGAGTGTCCGGAGCGACGCCGCCATCGAGAGAGGGTTGGCGTTGTAGGCGTCGTTGATGACCACGGTATCGGCGCCGAGTCGGCGCAGCTCTCCCCTCATCGGAAGCGGCGCGAACTTGGTCACGGCTTGCGCCACCAGCGGCAAAGGAATTCCGAGCGCAACGGCGAGCGCGCAGGCCGCCACGGCGTTGCCGCGCTGATGAGCCCCGGGGATAGGCAGGTGGAGCTTCACGGCCTCGTTCTTCGCGTTCAGCGTAAGCTCCTGGCCCTCGAACCCAAGCTCGCGAAACGCGCCGCAGTACACCTGCGCGCCTTCAGTCGCGTGAGCGCTGTAGAGCACCTGAGGCCCACCTCGCTGGGCGGCGAGCTGGCGCACATTTGTGTCGTCGAGATTGACCACCGCGACGGCCCCGGGGTGCATTCCGCGCCACAGCTCGCCTTTGGCCTGTTTCACGCCGTCGAGCGAGAGCAGTGGACTAGGCTTCCCGTTAAGCGAAATCGATTGAGGCGACGCCTTGAGATGCGCAAGACCGATGTTGGTGATAAGTCCGAAATCCGGGTCCGCGATCTCGGTCAGGCGCGCGATCTCGCCGTATGCGTTCATCCCCATTTCGAGGATCACGACGTCCTCGTCGCCGGAAAGGTTGAGCAGAGTTAGGGGCACGCCGATTAAGTTGTTTTCGCTGCGCGCGGTGGCGGCTACGGAACCCTTGAACGAGCGACCGACCGCTTCGCGGCAGATAAGCGCGGTCATCTCTTTAGTCGCGGTTTTGCCGGCGGTTCCTGTAATAGCGACAACGCGCGCGCGAATTTCTCTGCGCGCCTGGCGCGCCAGTTCGCCCATCGCATGCAGCGCGTCGCGAACCTTGAGCAGGGGTGCATCAGCCTTCTCGGGCAGGCCTCCGTCCGGCCATCGATCGACCACCGCCGCCACCGCCCCTCGAGCGAATGCCTGCTTGAGAAAGCTGTTGCCGTCATGCTTGTGACCGCGCAATGCGAAGAAAAGCTCGCCCGGTCCGACCTTGCGTGAGTCGGTGCTCGCCCCGGAAAAAGTGCCGGTCAAGGCACCCGCCGGGATCTCCGCTTTCATCGCTTGAGCGGCTTGAGCCAAGCTTATGCGCATCGCTGCTCTTTGAGTTCGTTCAGAACTTCGCGCGCGACCAGCCGGTCGTCGAAGTCAAGTTTCCTGCTGCCGATCTGCTGATACGTTTCATGACCTTTGCCGGCGATCACCAGGACGTCGCCGGTGCCTGCCGCACGCAGCGCCAGTTCGATAGCGCGGCGCCGGTCAGCTTCAACCAGATAACCACGGAATCCGCCGTTCAACGCTTGCGCCGCCGAGAGCTTGCGCACGTTGATTCCGAGTAGCCCGCTCTCGATTTGACGGATAATCGCAAGCGGGTCCTCGTTGCGCGGATTGTCCGAGGTCACAACCGTCAAGTCAGCCAACCGTCCGGCAACTTCGCCCATTAACGGCCGCTTGCCCGTGTCCCGGTCGCCGCCGCATCCGAAAACGCACAGCAAACGCTTGGGGGTGAGTGTGCGCAGACTTTTGAGTATCATTTCGAGCGCGTCCGGCTTATGCGCGTAATCGACCAACACCGTCGCTCCGCCCGGGTTTGGCACCAGTTCAGCTCTGCCCGGTGCTCCGGCGCATCGCTGTAGTCCCAGGGTCAAGGCCTCCGGCGAGATCCGCAAAGCTTGGCTGATCGCGGTCGCGGCTAAGATGTTGAGCAGGTTGAGGTTGCCGATTAATGGAGAACGAAGCTTAAACGTGCGGTCGCACGCGCGGACTTCCACATCGATTCCTTCGAGTGTAGCTTCCCAGATCG
>JAJYYI010000055.1 GCA_021801125.1 Deltaproteobacteria bacterium
ATCTAGCGAGGCAACTTTAACGGAACTGCCTGAAGAAAAAGAGCCACACCCCGCGCCCGGCCTCGGCTAAAGGAAGAGACCCGGCGGTTGGCGCAACCGATTACTAATGTGGAAAGCGGTTTATTCTTCCTTTCCCAAACGGCGCAAAACATCCGATATATTTCGGATTGGCCACGCCGGCCGAACAGTGTCAACATATTTAAGGGTCGCGCTTTCGGCGGCGTCCGGCGCAGTGACTCGCGCCGCGCGGCCCTCCTGGCGCACGCAATCCGCTTCTCGTAGGCGACCGTTGTAGCTATCGCGCCAGCGCTGTGTATCTCGAGCGCGAGGGAAAAAGGCCAATGGCGACCTTCGATTCGGGACCGCGGGGAAACAAGCTCCATTCCAAGGAGCAGTTCAGGCAAAGCCTATGGTTTTGGTGGTTGATGTCCGCGGTCTTGCTCGGCTGGAGTCTGTTCACACTGTGGCCCGGGCCACCCTCCAGCTCTGTTGACCTGCCCTACTCCACCTTTTTGCAGCAAGTTCAAAAGGACAACGTCTCGCAGGTTCATATCGTCGGGGATGGAATCAGCGGCTCTTTAATCAAGCCGCTGCTCTGGCCGGAAAAGACGCGCAAGGCCGAATCGCAAACGCCCTCATCCCCCAGGGTCTCGGAATCCGGACCTGTCGCTCCACCGTCGCAGGAGTTGGGACAAGAGACGAATCAACCGACTCCCGCCTATTACCGCGAGTTCCGGACGACATTTCCCGCGGCTCTTGGTGATCCGAGCCTGATGCCGCTGCTCGCCTCGCATCACGTCACCGTCAAGGTCTCTTCCGCCACCAAACCGTGGCTTGTCGACTTGCTGATCGGGTGGCTACCGATGCTGCTGTTGGTGGGTCTTTTCTGGCGGTTCGCGGCGAACAGCACCCGACGGCAATCAGGCATGTTTGGTTTCGGGCGCGTCAAAACGCGGCCTTATTCGAGCGCCGAAGCGCGGGTCACTTTTAACGACGTGGCAGGCGCAGATGAAGCCAAGGCTGAGCTGCAGGAAGAAGTCGATTTTCTGAGAAATCCCCAAAAGTACCACGACCTGGGAGCGCGCATTCCGAAAGGCGTCTTGTTGGTCGGGCCGCCAGGAACCGGCAAGACCCTCCTGGCGCGAGCGGTTGCGGGCGAAGCCGGCGTTCCGTTTTTCAGCATCAACGCATCTGAATTCGTCGAGATGTTCGTCGGCGTCGGCGCTAGCCGGGTGCGCGACCTGTTTGGCCAAGCAAAGGAATCGGCCCCTGCAATAGTGTTCATCGACGAGCTCGACGCCGTCGGCCGGCGGCGGGGCGCGGGCATCGGAAACGTGAGCGACGAACGCGAGCAGACCCTCAACCAACTGCTCGGCGAGCTCGACGGTTTCGACCAACGCTCCGAGGTGATCGTGGTCGCCGCGACCAACCGGCCTGACGTACTTGACCCAGCGCTCTTGCGCCCCGGCAGGTTCGACCGTCAAGTCTCGGTCGAACTACCCGATCGCAAGGGCCGCGAAGGCATCCTGCGCATCCACGCGAGCAGGTTGCGGCTCGCCGCGAACGTCGATCTTATGACGCTAGCGCAGATGACCGTCGGCCTTAGCGGAGCCGACCTTGCGAACCTATGCAACGAAGCAGCTCTTCTCGCCGCGCGGCACGATCATCCTGAGGTAACGATGACTGACTTCGAGGAGGCCCATGACAAGACACGTCTGGGCGTGGCGCATCCGCAACTCATCAATATAAAAGAGCGCAGGGCAGTAGCCTACCATGAAGCCGGCCACGCCATCGTGGCTTGGTTTACGCCGGCGGCGGACCCAGTGCAAAAGGTCACCATCGTGCCGCACGGCCAGGCGCTCGGCATCACCGAGCAGGTGCCAGGCGAAGATCGCCATAATTTCAGCCAGGCGTATCTGCAGGCGCGGCTAGCGGTGATGTTGGGTGGGCGGACCGCCGAGGAAATCGCTCTTGGCGAGATCACCACCGGCGCCGAGAACGATCTTGTAGAAGCCACCCGCCTGGCGCATCGAATGGTAACCCGTTGGGGAATGGGAAAGCTTGGCCTCGTCGCCTTCAAGGGAGACGAGCAGCAACCGTTTCTGGGTTACGAGCTGACCCAGGGGCGTGATTACAGCGAGGCAACCGCTGCCGAGATTGACCGCGACGTGCGACGCATATTGGAGGAGGCCCATCAGGAGGTTCGGCGGCGGCTGATCGGCGCGCGCCAGCTGCTCGACCGCCTGGTTAATTTGCTGCTGCAAGAAGAAACCGTCGGCCTCGACGAACTCACCCGCCTGCTGGGCCCTCGGCCGCGATCCGAAGAGGAGCAACCCGACCGAAGAGTAGTGGCAGCTTCGTGATTTTCAAGCGATGCCTGGACGCCGTTTGCCGGTTGGCCGCCCGCGCTTGCGGCTTGCTTCACGCCACCGCAAGCGCGCAGCCAAAAGTCGACGCCGGCTCCCAAGCGCTTGACGCAGAACGGCAGGTCGACCCGGTCGC
This sequence comes from Deltaproteobacteria bacterium, assembly GCA_021801125.1. GTDB lineage: Bacteria > Desulfobacterota > Binatia > Binatales > Binataceae > JAJYYI01. Next base: position 2,503 of record JAJYYI010000055.1, read on the forward strand.
CCCTCTGCCGACGCTTTTAAGCCAACTCGAGTCATCCGTTCACGGACTTTTTTCCGTTGAAGCGCAACGACGACTTGAGCAACTCGGGCCTAATCGTCCCGAGGCGGTGCGCAGGAGCAGCCCGCTGCTCGACTTCCTGCGGTTCGCCGCTAATTTGTGGGTCCTAATCCTGCTGGGCGCTTCGCTCATTTCGGCATTTATCGGCGAGGTGTTGGGCGCGACCATAATCGCCGCGATTGTTATCCTAAGCGTGATCGTCAACTTTGTTCAGGCCTCGCGGTCGGAGCGCACGGTGAAGATGCTGCGCGAGAGCGTTGCGGCGACCGCCACCGTTTTGCGTGACCGTGCGTGGTCCGAAATTGCGCGCTCCGACGTGGTGCGCGGCGATATCGTGCGCCTATCGGCTGGCGACCTCATACCGGGCAACGCTCGCCTGATCGAGAGCCGAGACCTCCACGTACAGCAAGCCGCGCTGACGGGAGAATCGTTGCCCGTGGAAAAATCCGCGACCGAAAGCGCGCCGGCGGCCGGTGTCTCGGAATCGCCTAACCTCCTTTTCCTCGGCACTTCGGTGGTCAGCGGGACCACAACGGGCGTCGTCTTCGCGACCGGCTTTGACACCGCGTTCGGCGACCCCGCGCGCCGTCTGGAGGAACCCGCCCCGGAAACCGAGTTCGACCGCGGTCTGCGACGATTCAGCGGCCTCATCGCTACGACGGTTTTCTTTTTGGTCCTGTTCATACTGGCGATGAATCTTTCGCTTCATCGCAATCCGTTCGAACCTCTCTTGTTCGCGGTCGCGCTAGCGGTGGGGCTTACCCCGGAGTTCTTGCCGATAATCACCACGGTCACCTTCGCCGCCGACGCCGTTCGAATGGCGCGCAAGCAGGTGATCGTCAAACATCTGGCGGCGATTCAGAACCTCGGAAGCATCGACATTCTCTGCACCAACAAGACCGGCACCATAACGTCGGGCGAGATGAGCCTCGATTCATGGCTTGACCCGCTGGGAGAGCCCAGCGAGCGCGCGCTCAAGCTTGCCTATCTTAACAGCCGTTTCCAGACGGGCCTCAAGAGCCCGCTTGACGATGCGATAATGAAACGTCCGTGCGCTGTTTCGCGCGGCTGCCAGAAAACCGACGAGCTCCCCTTCGACTTCGACCGCCGCTTTCTGTCGATCGTGTTTCGTGATGGCGACAAGTACGTGCTTATCACCAAAGGCGCTCCTGAGTCGGTGCTGAGCGTATGCAACCGGTACGAGATTGGGGGCGATTCCTTTGCGCTGGAAGAATCTTCTCGGGCACGCAGCGAGCAGAGCTATCGCAAACTAAACGAGCGCGGGCTAGAGGTGCTTCACAGCGGCATAATCAAAGGCCGGCGCGCCTTCGGCAACGTAATCAAGTCAATCCGCCCAGTCTGCCATTGGCGACGGCGGTCGTTGCCGTGGTGCTCGCAGGCGTGCTGCTTCCCTTCTCGCCGTTGGCGAGCCTGTTAGGATTCGTGCCTTGGCCGGCGGGATTTCTGATCTTTCTCGTGTTGGCCACCGTTGGATATCTGTCCATCGTCGAGTTCGTAAAGCGCAGGCTCGCCCGCGCTCTCATCAGCCCGCGGCGCGGCACAAACGGGGGACATCTGGGAAGACGCGGCAAGACGCGCAGAGAAACGACGATTGCCCCGCGGTCGAGGCGAATTCGCGAGGCGCAAACCGCGAAACCGGTCGCCGCGGGCCGCGCTTAGCCTTGCGACAGCCGGGAATTTTTGCCGTTCGGGAGCCTGTCGCTCGAAGCCCTCGCAAAAAATGGATAGCCGCATGAATAACGAGCACGCCGTCATTCGGGCCTGGGCAAGCCACTACCTTTACCGACCCTTACCCGCGGGTCTCGAGGCGTTGGGGGAGCTTGCTCTCGACATGCGCTGGAGTTGGAACCACGAAGCCGATCGTCTCTGGGAGCGAGTGGATCGCGAACTCTGGGAGGCTACCGGAAATCCCTGGCTTATCTTGCAGAGCTTGTCGTCGCAAAACATCGAGCGACTCGCTAAGGATCCGGCCTTCATGGAAGAATTGCAGCAACTCCAACATTCTCGCGCTGAGTATCTGCGACGGCCGTCGTGGTTCGGCACCACTCACGGCGATAAAGCACTCGGCGCGGTGGCGTACTTCAGCATGGAATTCGGCCTCAGCGAGGCTCTGCCCATCTACGCGGGAGGGCTTGGCATTCTGGCCGGTGACCATCTAAAGGCGGCAAGCGATCTTGGACTGCCGCTTTTCGGCGTCAGCTTGCTCTATCAGCAAGGGTATTTCCGCCAAGCAATCGGCGCTGACGGGAGCCAGGTCGCCGTTTTTCCGTATAACAACCCCGCGATGCTCCCAGTGGCGCCTTTACGCGATGAGGGCGGAGAGTGGGTGCGCGTAGCGCTTGACCTACCTGGACGTAGGCTTTTTCTCCGTGGATGGCAGGTCACGGTGGGGCGCGCGATGCTCTACCTGCTCGACAGCAACGATCCGCTGAACCGCCCTGTCGACCGCGGCATCACGGGCGAGCTTTACAGCAGCAGCCTCGAAACGAGACTTCTGCAGGAAATCGTGCTGGGCGTCGGCGGCTGGCGCCTTTTGCGGGAACTTGGACTCGACTGTCAGGTGTGCCATCTAAACGAGGGGCACACGGCGTTCGCGGCCCTCGAGCGGGCGCGCGACTTCATGCAGCAGGTCGGCTGTTCGTTCGAGGTCGCATTGCGCGCCACGCGCGTAGGCAACGTCTTTACAATGCATACGCCGGTGGCGGCGGGCTTCGATCAATTTCCACCCGAACTGATCGGCGCCCATTTATGCGAGTACGCGCAAAGTGTGGGGTTAAGCCTCTCACAATTTCTCGCCTTGGGACGCCGCGACGCCACCGACCCGCACGAACCGTTCAACATGGCTTATCTCGCGATGCGCTGCTGCGGAGCCGTCAACGCGGTGAGCCGACTGCATCGTCAAGTCAGTCAACGTATCTTTCAGCCGTTGTTTCCGCGCCAACCCGAGGCGCAGGTTCCGATCGGGCATATCACCAACGGTGTCCACGTACCATCCTGGGACTCAGCAGCGGCAGACACGCTTTGGACCGAGAGCTGCGGCAAAGGCCGCTGGATTGGGACACTCGAAGACCTCGAGCGCATCGTGTCTTGCATAAGCGACGAAGCCATCTGGACGCTGCGCATGGAGAGCCGGCGGATGCTGGTCGAAGCCGTCCGCCGGCGCGCCGCACGCCAGCAAAGAGAGCCCGCAGCAGGCCTCACCTCCGTTCCTACGGGGGCGCTTGACTATAACGTCCTGACACTCGGCTTGGCGCGCCGCTTTACCGAATACAAACGGCCGAATCTTCTGCTTCATGACCCTTCTCGCCTTACCAAGATTCTCACGAACCGAGACCGTCCCGTGCAGTTAGTCGTCGCCGGCAAGGCGCATCCGGACGATGGGCAAGGGCAGGCGATGGTGCGGCAATGGACCAAGTATGTCAAGCAGCCCGAGGTGCGCAACCGGGTGATTTTCCTCGAAGACTACGACCTCGCGCTTGCCGCCGAGTTGGTCGAAGGCGTCGATCTATGGATTAACACGCCGCGCCGCCCGTGGGAGGCCTGTGGCACCAGCGGCATGAAGCTTCTGGTCAACGGCGGACTTAACTTGTCTGTGCTCGACGGATGGTGGTCGGAAGCTTATACGCCTGAGGTAGGCTGGGCCCTGGGAGATCGCCGCGACCACGACAACACTGCTCGGCAGGATGCCCTCGACGCGGAGGAGCTCTATCGGCTTTTGGAGGAAGAGGTAATCCCAACGTTCTACCTGCGTGACGAACGTGGAATACCGATGAGGTGGGTTGCCCGAATTCGCGCCAGCATGGGTCGCCTTGCGGGGCTCTTTTCCACGAACCGAAGCGTCCGCGAATACACCGAACATTGCTACCTTGGGGCCGCGCAACGCTTCCGGAGCCGTGCGGCGGACAACGCAGCGCTAGCCGTGAGGATCGAGCAGTGGCACCACGCGCTTGAGAATCACTGGTCGGAAGTAAGGTTCGGAAACCGTTATGTTCACGACAGCGCCGAGCATTACACCGTGCGGGTCCAAGTGTACCTTGGCTCGGTCGATCCCGCCTCCGTCGCGGTTGAACTCTACGCCGAGGATCTTGACGGCGGCGAACCCACACGTGTCGCTATGAACGTCACC
>JAJYYI010000130.1 GCA_021801125.1 Deltaproteobacteria bacterium
ACGGCCATCTGGACAAGCAGCCGGAGGTGACCGGATGGGCGCAAGGCCTGGGCCCCTGGGAACCGGTGCGCAGGAAAGACCGTCTTTATGGTCGCGGGGCGGCCGACGATGGTTACGCGATGTTCGCCGCGCTGGGCGCGATCGGTGGTCTCCATGCGCAGCGGCTCCCTCACGCGCGTTGCGTGGTCATAATCGAGGCCTGCGAGGAAAGCGGGAGCTTCGATTTGCCGGCCTATATCGACCATTTCGCCAAACGCATCGGCGAGGCCAGCCTGGTGATCGCGTTGGACTCCGGCTGCGCGAACTACGAGCAGCTTTGGTGCACGACCTCCCTGCGCGGTTTAGCGGGCGGCGCGCTGAAGATTGAGGTTCTTACCGAGGGCGTCCATTCGGGCGATGCCGGCGGGGTCGTGCCGGACAGCTTCCGAATCGCTCGTGAACTGCTCGGCCGCCTGGAAGAAGAAAGCACGGGCAATGTGTTGCCGGACGCTTTCCATGTTCCTATCCCCGCCCACAGGCGCGAGCAGGCGAAAGCCGCGGGCGCGGTGCTCGGCGAAAACATGTACCAGCGCTTCCCGTTCGCGTCGGGCGTGCGTCCATTGTGCGATGACCCGACCGAGCTGGTCCTCAATCGCACCTGGCGTCCGGCGCTTTCGGTTATCGGGGCGGAAGGCCTGCCCGCGCTCGCCAGTGCTGGCAACGTGCTGCGTCCGATGACAGCGCTCAAGCTTTCGCTGCGACTGCCGCCTACCTGTGACGCAAAAGCGGCCGTGGCGGCCCTCAAAGAGTTGCTCGAACACGACCCTCCGTGCGGGGCCAAGGTAAGCTTCGAGGCCGATTGGGCGGCGAGCGGATGGCACGCGGCCGAACTCGCGCCCTGGCTCGCACAATCGCTCGAGGCGGCCTCCACGACGTTTTTCGGCAAACCCGCCAGCTTCATGGGCGAGGGCGGCACAATCCCGTTTATCAGCATGTTGGGCGAGCGTTTTCCGCGCGCGCAATTTCTTGTGACGGGAGTCTTGGGACCCCAAGCGAATGCTCACGGTCCCAATGAATTCCTACATATCCCAACCGCAAAACGGCTCACGTGCTGCGTGGCGCAGGTTCTGGCCGACCATTTCCGCCGTTTGTAGGAGTCGAGAGTCGGGCCGCCTGGACACCCGTAACACCGAGGCATACCGATGAAACCTCGCCAGCGCCTGGAGAAGACGAGCCTTTAGATGACCTCGCGGCTTCGAGGGTATCCCATGTCGGCAATCACCGGCACGTTGCTCGTGACCGCGGTCGCGGTCGTCGGGCTCTACTACGTCAAGTGGAGCCACTATTACCACGTCTATTCTGATGTACTGGCGGGTGGCTCGCTCGGCAGGTCGATCGTCAATAGCAGCGGAGACGTACCACCGCAGCCCTCTTGGCACGCCGCCCTCGGTTATGCGGCGCTCTACTGGAGCGCCGTATGGAAAGCCTTGCTGCTCGCCTTGGTTGTCGGCGCCGGCCTAAAGACGATCGTCCCGAAAAGCTGGGTTCGAAAGATCATGGGGCGGACGGGTTTTGTGGCGGCCGCCGTGGGCGGTTTCGCCGCGGTGCCTTCGATGATGTGCACCTGCTGCGCGGCGCCGCTGGCAATCGGACTACGCGCGGCTGGGGCGTCGTCAGCGGCGGCGATAGCCTACTGGCTCGGCAATCCGCTGCTCAATCCCGCAACGCTGATTCTTGCCGCGATGATATTGGGCGTGGGCTGGGCGATGCTGAGGCTCGCTGTCGGCCTCATCCTGGTGTTTGGCTTCGTCGGGCTGGTCGCTCGACAATCCTACAAGGAGGACGCGGCGAATCTGCACGGCGCGAGCGTCAGCGCTGGCGACGAACAGCCTCAAAGCCTCGGCGCGGCCTGTCTGCGCTGGGGGACCGACATGGCCAAGATGGCGGTGCGGCTAGTCCCTGAATATGCGGTGCTGGTGATGCTTCTCGGCGCGACGCGCGCCTGGCTTTTTCCCGTCGTCCCGCTTGCCACTAAGGGAGACAGCCCGCTTTGGTTGGTAGGCATGGCGCTTGCCGGCACGCTCTTCGTGGTTCCCACCGCCGCTGAAATTCCGATCGTCCAGGCAATGCTGCATCTAGGGATCGGCGCCGGACCTGCGGGTGCTCTGCTCGTCACCCTGCCGGCGATAAGCCTGCCTTCGCTGGTGATGCTCGCCAGAACGTTCCCCGTGAAATTGTTGGGCTTGGTCGCGTTCGCAACTGTTTGCGCGGGAGTGCTGACCGGGTTGTTAGCCGTGGCTCTCGGTTTATGACCGAAAAGGCTAGATTAGCCTGCGGGCGGGTGGGGCCTTGGACCTAGGACGCGCAGGCCATCAGCACAACTTGTTGCCATTGCACTTCCGGCCGCCGGCGGACACTCACATCCCCGCCGCTCGCGCTCACACGCGAGCGTTTTTTGTAAGACCTCGCTCGGGCGACCGCCCGGGAAAAACAAAAATGGAAATGCGCCGAAACGCTTCGAACTACGGGAAGAACCCGAAGCCGGGCATCATTCCGAAACCACCGAACGGACCGCCAAAGCTTCCGAAGCCGACTCCACCTCCGCCGAAGCCAAACCCAGGTCCACCGTACATCATCCCGCCCATCGGCATCATGGGCATCATCGGCATCATCTGAGCGCCCTGTTGTTGTTGCTGAATATAGGCCTGAGCGCCCGGCGGCAACTGGGAGTTTAGAGCGCTCGTGTTAGCCCAGGAGTTGGGAAGGTTCGTGCCGGTGTTGTCCTGGGGAGTGCTCGGAGGCTGGGTGTTGTCCTGCGTCTGATGTTCGCGACGATACTGCGCGTTGAGGTCGGCTAGGTTGGGACTTACGCGAATGTAATTGGTCACCGGCCAAGACGGGCTGTTCAGGTAGTTCATAACCTTGGCAACGGCGTCGTTCTTCCCGTAGGTGCTAGCCACGAAGCCGGACAAAATTATCTTGCGCTGGCCGCCCGGTTCGGTTTGGATATTCGCCTGCACCAGCGGCAACAGATTGCGATGGAGGTACCCGGTGACGCGGTCGCTCAACTCCTGATCGCTCATCGAGTCGAGCGGTCCCTGAATATGCTCTGAACCGGAATTGGAACTAGTGAAGCTGTTTCCGAACTGAGACGAGCCGATGCCGGAAGACTGATAAGAGGTCATCGGCGAGGAACCGGGAAAAGTCTGATAGCTGGAACCAGCCCCAAGCGAGCAAGCGCATAAAAGCGTCGCGGCGGACACCAGCAACGCTCCTCGGACAAATGTAACTAGCGGTGCCACCTTCATTTTCGGCTTGCCGCCCCTATAATCGAGGCTACGCGCGACGGGGCGGCTTTTCAAGGCTCACCTTGACCTAACCCGTCGAACGCCGTCGGGCTCTCGGTGGAGGAACTCCCACTAATTGCTGCCCCCTCCCGATGGAACGGAACTCTGACCGCCTTGGTAGTTCTGCTGGCTCTGCCGACTCTGCTCTTGCGCGATTTGGTTGCCCAACAGGAACCCGCCCACGCCGCCAACTCCGGCCCCCACCAGCGTGCCGATCACAGGTCCGCCGGCTGCGGCGCCGATAATCGCGCCCAGCGTGGCCCCGGCGGCCACGCCGACGGCAGGGTCGACGATGCGCGGGGAGAGCGTTTGGTTTGAGCATCCCGCACAGGTCAGAGCCACCGCGCAGCATAACGTAAAGATCGCTGCGGACCAGGGCTTTGCGCGAAGCACCTGACAGCCCCTCGTCCTCTTGCCATATAGATCGTTGGTTTTCGGAGTTGAAGCCTTCATGCAGGCCAATTATCTTTTCGCTCGGACAGGGCCTGTCAAGCTGTCTTCCTGCCGATTATACCTGCCGCCGAATTCACGCGACGGCGAAGCGCGCCGTTGTCGAATCTCGCGCCTGCGCACAGCCGTGCACAAGCTAAACTGTCTCTTGTCTATCCTCCATACTAAAGTGCTCGCGAGAGCCAAGGGCGTTTACTCAACCCAGACCGACGCCAGGGATGCGCGAGGCCGGCGAAGATAAATCGTGGAGGAATGTCGGGTGGCACTTGAAACCGAAGCGCCCGCCAGAGAAGTACTAAGCGGGAGAGGTTCGCGACGACCATGGCCGAGTCAGCGCTAGCGATAGCGTTAGTTGTAGCTGCCGGTGCCGTCGGATGGCTTTTAGGATTCCTTGGTTATCTAAGGGAGAAAGACCGGCTTAGCCGCGCGCAAGAGCAGCTTAAGAGCTACGCGGAACAAACCGCAAATCTCGCGCAAGCGAACGCCACGCTGCGCGACCAACTCGTCGAGGCGCAAAAGCAAGGCTTTCACGCCCAGGGGCGGCTAGGCGAAATCGAGCGCGCACGCGCGGAAGGCCTCGAACGGGAAAACCAGTTAGCACGCGAGCTTGAGCAATTACGCCGACAGCTCGGCGAGACCGAGAGCCAGAGGCAGGCGCACGAAGCTCGCCTGGCGCAGATGCGCAGCAACATCGAAGAGCAAAGAGCCCTTCTGAGCCAAGCGCAAGACGCGCTCTCAGCCGCCTTCAAGTCGCTCGCCGCCGACGCGCTCAAGGGCAGTAACGAGGAGTTCCTGAAGCTTGCCGGCGAACGGATGGACACGATCCACAAGCAGGCGGCGAGCGACCTCGAGCGCCGCCAGCGCAGCATAGAGGAGGTCGTCGCCCCGATGCGGGCGAGCCTCGATCGACTCGACCGCGAAATCCATCGCCTCGACGAAGATCGGCGCGGCGCGCAAGGCCAACTGACCCAGCTTTTGGAGACGCTGACCAGCAAAACGGAACGTCTGGCCGACGCTCTTAGCCGGCCCGCGGTCAGGGGACGATGGGGCGAGATCCAGCTCCGCAACGTGGTCGAAATCGCCGGCATGGCAAACCATTGCGACTTTCTCGAACAAACCGGGGTCGCGAGCGCGGATGGTAGGCTGCGCCCGGATATGAAGATTAATCTTCCCGCCGGCAGGACGATCGTGGTCGACTCCAAGGTTCCGTTGCAAGCCTACCTCGAAGCGCTGGACATGACGGATAACGAGCAGCGCGCCGCGCGGCTTAGCGACCATGCGCGTCAGGTCCGCGCGCATATCGACCAGCTAAGCTCGAAGGCCTACTGGGAGCTTTTCGACTCGGCGCCCGAGTTCGTGGTTCTCTTCCTGCCCGGTGAGATGCTTTTCAGCGCTGCTCTCCAGTTCGATCCGACGCTGATCGAAGAGGGCGCCAAGCGCAAGGTCATCCTGGCCACCCCGACCACGCTGATCGCGCTGCTCAAAGCCGTCGCCTACGGCTGGCGCCACGAGCAGATCGCGCAGAACGCGCGGCGGATCAGCGAGCTTGGCCAGGAGCTGCACGAACGACTCGCCACGATGGCCGAGCATATGGCGAGCCTAGGGAATACCTTGAATCAGTCGGTGGCTCAATACAACAGAGCGGTGGGCTCGCTCGAACAGCGCGTGATGTCGGCTGCCCGACGGTTCAAGGAACTCGGCGCGGAGAGCAAGAAGGAGATAAAGCAGCTCGAGCAGGTCGATAACGTCGCGCGCCCGCTCTTGCCACTGCCAAGTGAACCCGCGGACAAAACTTAGAGCTCCGACCGACCCCCGACGCGGGCAGCTTTGAGTCCGACGTTTGCCGCCAACGCATCACGACCGCGGCGGCTGTCGGGCCGCCTCAAGCAAACCCGGAACTTCTGCTCAACCGGCAGATTCTTGAGCAAAACGCGGCTTGGCGCGGGCTTGCGCTGCGCGGCACTACTCGGTGTCGCTTGCGTTCGCGCCTTCCGGCTTTTTGAGCCCGAATTTCTCGAGACGATATTGCAAGGTACGGTAACTCATGCCCAGCAGCTTCGCGGCCTTGGCGATCACCCAATTGCTTCGTTCCATCGCTTGAATGATCAAGTCGCGCTCGAAGCGCTCAAAGTTGATTCCCAAAGGCGGGAGTTCATAGCGGTCCGCGCGCTGCTTGCCCGCGCTTTGCTCCGGACGTCGGCGCTCCAACACTTCCGGAGTGAGGTCGGCCACGCCAACAACTTCGCCGTCGCATAGCAGCACGGCGCGCTCGATAGCCGATTCGAGCTGGCGGATATTTCCGGGCCACGAATAGTCTATCAGCGCCTCCATCGCTTCGCGGTTGATCTCCTTGACGTGCCCGCCGGAAATGTGGCTGAACCGGCGCAGAAAGTGATTGGCCAACAGCGCGATATCAGAGCGCCGCTCGCGCAAAGGCGGAAGGTTAATTTTGAATACGTTGACGCGGTAGTAAAGGTCCTGGCGGAAGCGCCCTTCGGCGACCTCCTGCGCCAGGTCGCGATTGGTGGCCGCGAGCAGTCTCACGTCGAGCGGCAAGGATTCATGCCCGCCGACGCGGCGAATTTCTTTTTCCTGCAGCACGCGCAGAATTTTTCCCTGGAGACCGATGTCGAGATCGGCGATCTCGTCCAAAAAGAGGGTCGAACGATCGGCCGCTTCGAACAACCCTATCTTACGTTCCGTCGCCCCGGTAAAGGCGCCGCGCTCGTGGCCGAATAGTTCGTTTTCGATAAGGCTTCCCGGTATAGCCGAACAGTTTATCGCCACGAACGGTCTTTGCGCGCGCGGCGAGAGCCTGTGGATGGCTCGCGCGATCAGCTCCTTGCCGGTGCCGCTTTCGCCCTCGATCAGCACCGTGGTGTTCGACGGCGCTACCTTGCGAACGATCTTAACCACCTCGAGAAAGGCGGGGTCTTGGCCGATAATGCCCTCCAACTCCAGTTTTCCTTCAAGGCTGGTGCGCAGCAGCATGATTTCCTGCTGCAGCCCGGCGAGTTCCGCGGCTTTGGTCACCGCCATCACCAGCGTCTCGCGATCGATCGGCTTGGTGAGGTAGTAAAACGCCCCGTTTTTCATCGCCTTGACCGCGTTGTCGATCGAGCCGTACGCGGTGACCAGCACGACCTGCGTGGCGGGATGCTTCTGGCGTAACTCAAGCAGAAGCTGCTCGCCGCTCATCCCCGGCATCATGAGGTCGGTCACCACCACGTCGAATCGGCTGAGCGCGATCATTTCGAGCGCGCGTTTGGCCGCCGCCGCCTCTTCAACCAGAAAGCCCTCTTCGCGAAGCGTTTCGACCGTAATCTGACGCTCGCGTTCGTTGTCCTCAACCAGTAAGACCGACGCCTGCCTCATACGCTGATTTCCGTTGCGCTAAGCGGAAAGGAAAAGAGCACCTCCGCCCCCGGCGGAGGGTCGTTGGGCCGGATAGAGATCGTTCCTCCGTGCTTGATCACGATCGCACGCGAGGTGAAAAGGCCCAGCCCGATTCCGTCCAGCTTGGTGGTGAAAAACGGCTCAAAGACGCGTTGCGCGACCTCCGGCGTCATGCCCACGCCGGTATCTCGGAAGACGATCTCCAGCCGCTCCTGCGCCTGCCTGAAACCGACCGTCAGAGTCCCCCCCTCCGGCATCGCGGCGATCGCGTTCGACACTACATTGACAAAGCAGGTTCGCAGCTTCTCCGCGTCGACGTTGAGTACCGTGCCGGCAACTTCGCACTGCTCCTGGACCGTGATGCCCTGGCTCTTCATTTTGGACTCCGTGAGCGCGAGCACGTCACGAACCAGCGCGCGCACGTCGGTTGGCGCCGGCCGGATCTCAATCGGTTTACCATAATCAAGAAAGTTCTGAATCAAGGCTGAGAGCCGCCGCACTTCGTCTTTGATCAACGCCACCTGGCGAAGAAAGGGATTGCGTTCGCTGTCGTTTAGCGGCGCATAGCGGTTGCGGACCTGATCGACCGCGAGGCTGATGAAATTGAGCGGGTTCTTGATTTCATGGGCGAGGCTTCCGGCGAGCTGGCCCAGTGCGGTGAACCGCTCCAGCCGGTTGAGCTCGTGTTCGCGCTCACGCGCGCGCCGAAGTTGCGTCACCATGTCGTTGAAGCTTCGCGTCAGAAGCCCGACTTCGTCCCGCCGCGAAGTCTCGGGCACCGGCTCCAGGCCGCGCGCCGCGACGTTTTGCGCCGCCTCGGCGACGGCGTGCACCGGACGCACGTAGCGGTCCGCGAGGAAATACGAAAACACTATCCCGGCGGCGAAGATCAGCGAGGCCAGCGCTATGAGGCGCGTTTGATTCTGGCGCAGCGCCTCGGTCAGATTGCCGAATTTCACGTTCACGTAGATGTAGCCCATCAGATGGTCTTCGATCTCGACCGGAATGTAATAGACGGCCTCACCCTCGTCCCCGACACGGTGATACACCGGCAATCTACCGCCGGGACCCGCTCCCGCGTTCAGGCCGTCCTCGGCGCGCTTGAGCCCCGATTTAAGCGCGGTGCCGATGAGCTTGGGATTCGAGCTGTTGATAATCAAGTCCTGGGTGGAGACGATGGAGACCTCGAGCTTTTCGTTGCCCTCTTCGCTGACAAATTTCTGCAGCAACTCGGGGTCGGTTTTGCCGACCGCCGTAAGCTCGCGCACGCTGATATGAATCGCGTTGGCCAGGGCGCCAACATTCTGCTCCGTGGCCGCAACGATCGCATTTTGCGTGCTCAGGCTCACCGCCACCGCGGCGCCCATGGTGAGCGCCAGCAGCACGACCATGATTAGGACTAATTTGGCCTTAAGGTTTAGGCCTGGTAAGTACGGCTTCATTTGCGCTGCGTCGGAGCGCGCTATCGAAGCGGTCCGCGCCGTCGCCGCCGCCTTCGCTGGTCATGGGATGTCAATGGTCCGCGGCGTGGCGTTCTTGACGGACAGACGCCAGCAAGCGGGCTAGGGCGATTACGGCCGTCAGGATAACGATCAAAAGAACCGCGCGTTCCGCACCGCCTATTAATTTAACCACGATCTCGATTTGATCGCCAAAAAGGTATCCGACGGAAACCATGATCGGCACCGAGATCACGGCACCGAGCAGATCGAAAGCCATAAAGCGGTTTACCGGCACGCCCAGCGAACCGGCGCAAATGTAAACTAGGGCCCGCGCGCCGGCCAGAAAGCGCGCGTATAGGATCGCGCGATGGCCATGGCGATGCATAAATTCTTTCAGGCGATCGATCCGGCGCTGCGAACTGGGCCGCACCAACGCGATATAGCGCACCACTCCTTGGCCAAAGTGCCGGCCAAGCATGAAAAGCGACAAATCACCGCCCATTACCCCGACCACCGAAACGCCGAGGGTATAACCGTAGCGCGTGACCCCGTGATGAACCAGGTAGCCCGCGGCCAACAAAACCACATCCTCTGGCAGCGGCAGGCCCATGCCGCATAGCAGGAGGATGACGAGCAACCCGAGATACGTGAAATGCTCGATGTACCGCGAAGCCAGAACCATAGACCGCGGGCCGCGCCTACTGGCTGCGGTCAAACTTGGCTCGCAGTACGTCGCGAATCTGCTCTACCGGGGTTCCCTGCTCAAACAGACGTTGAGCTTCCAGGGCCTCGCCCGTACATATCTCGCAATGGCTTCCGTGTTGATCGCGATAGCAGTCAAGAAGGTTGCGATGACCCTCGGAGCGATCACATCCGCAGTAGCAGTGCAGGGACGCCAGCAAGGCGGGATTCTTGCGCGCCACCGCGTAGGCCTCTCGCACTTCGCCATTGAAAAGGTTGGGATCAAGCGTGGGGGCAGCGCCGTTGGCGTCCGCCGCCTGAGCTTCCGCCGCGCTGCCCGGCCCTGAAGCATCCGGTTTAGCGTGAATCCAGCTTGCCACTACCCACGCCGTCATAAGCATCAGCGCGGCAAGCGCGACCATCGGCGTCACGCGACGACGGTTAAATCCTTTACCCATAGCTCGCCTTTCCTAAACCGATACCCGCTGGTCGTCAAACCTGATCTCACACCAGGCGCTGTGTCTCGCGCAACGCTTTGCAAGTCTGGTCTCGGACCTACGTGTCCGCTTCAGTTTAAATTATACGCTAAAGGCCGCCGCTCTTAAGCCTGCTTGAATAACGGCCATCTGCCAGCAGCAACGGGTATCGGCGCCAAGGTATCACTTCGCGCGGCTGGAGTGCAAAGCGCCGCCAGCGCTCGCCAAGCTGCGCGCTCTCTCCATGTCACTGCCAGAAAATAAGATGTCGAGCGCCGAGCGCGCTATCGAAGGTGCCGACCAGGAAGATATCGCGCGGCCTTACTCAAAGCCATCGAATGAGACGCGCCGGCACGAAAGCCGCGGTAAATCAGCCTGCCGCCCGTCGCCATCCGCGCGCCATCACCCGGCCGAGGAGCCACAGGTTGCTTTTGCCCTCGAGCGGGACAACACCGCGCGTAGCCGCCGAAAACTCGGCCAGTTGTTCAGGCGACGGCTCGGTGCCGAAGACCCGGTCCCATAACCCCGAGGTGACACCCAGGCATAGCGACGGGTTGACGTAATGATGAACCAGATGGCGGCGGCGCTGATGCTCCTCGAAAGCGGTCAGCGAACGCGCGAAGTGCAGCCGGTAGTGAAGCGCTTCATACGAAGCAAATCCGACCACCACGCCGGAAAAAAACTGCACCCCGACCGACCATCCCCAAGTATAAAACGCCGCCAGCCATGACAACGCGATCAGCGGCCATGCGCCCACTGCAAAAACCGCATGCGGGTCGCGATGATGCACGGTGTGAAGCGAACTCGCGAACGTCTGGTATATGTGGCACATCCACGCATGCACGGCATACTCGATGAAGGTCCAGCAGAAAAAGCCGAGCAGGCAAAGAATCAACCCGTCCATCGCTGCGCCCTGATCACGATCCTAGGCTGACGCTCCCCGGCCGGCAAGGGCAACCGGCAAAAAAGCAAGATCTCATGCAAACGCGATTGACTAGCAGACTAGTCACGCCATATCCTAACCAGAGAGGCTCACCCTCGTCAGGCGTCCCGGTGAGGGCGCGAAGCAGAAGAACACGACAGGTCTCTTCAGGAATCCCGCTACGGCGCGCACGTACAAGACGGCACGCGCACCACGTTGTCCTTGTCTCAGCGCACAGCCGTTCGCTTCAATTATTCCCGCACAAGGCCGCTTCAACGCCGCGGCCCGGCGCTGACGGCCGAGGAGTCGCTTCGATTAGTAAGGCCGTTAAGGGTTTAAATTCTCACCTACACTTGAAATAATTGTTATGTTGGCTTGAGGTCTGCGCAAGTTGTGGATAAGCCCACCCTGGGGCAAGTTAAAATCCGGCGGCCGCATTGGCGCCAGGCAACCCTTGCGTCCGGCCCAAAGGCCACAAGCTCGTATCCTTATATTCCGGCTGAGCTATTCACTCGACGATGTTAAAAATTGAGATCCAGGAAGGACTCAGGAGGATAGTGATGTTAAGAAGGATGGCTGCCGTGATTGGCAGCGTGCTTCTCGCGGCAGCTCTCCCCACGCCGGGCGTGCACGCCTTCTCGTTGTGGGGCTCCCAAAGCCAACCGCAGCAGGGAACCAAATCCAACCAAGCGGCCAACGGGGTCGCCGGCTCGCAAAAGGCGGTCATCGCGCAGGCCGAGAGCGAGTCTGCGTCAGCTCGCGTGAGCATTCCGTCGTTCGCGCCGCTGGTCAAGCGTGTGATGCCCACCGTGGTGAACGTAGCGGTTACGCAAAAAATCAAAGGACTTGGTTACCCTGGGTTCGGAGGCAGCGAAGGTCAGCCTGAGAATCCCCAAGAAGGGCCGGGACCTGGGCCCTTTGGCCCTTTGGACCCGTTCGAGCAATTTCGTCGTTTCTTTGGCCAGCCGATACCGCGCGAGTTTAAGCAGCATGGCCTCGGCTCCGGCGTAATTGTTTCGCCCGACGGCTATATCTTGACGAACAATCACGTGGTCGGCAGCGCCGATGAAATCAACGTCACCTTGATGGACAAGCGCGAGTTCAAGGCCAAGGTGGTCGGCAAAGACCCCAAAACGGACCTCGCCCTGATCAAGATCGACGCCAAGGACCCGCTACCCGCGGCAACGCTGGGCGTGTCAGCGACCACGCAGGTCGGCGACTGGGTGGTTGCGATCGGCAACCCGTTCGGCTTTTCTCTGACCGTGACCGCCGGAATCGTCAGCGCCAAAGGTCGCGCACTCGGCGGCAACTATGACAACTACCTCCAGACCGACGCTTCGATAAATCCCGGCAACTCGGGCGGGCCTCTGTTCGACGCCTCCGGCCAGGTGGTGGGCATCAACACCGCCATCTATAGCCGCACCGGTGAATACGCGGGTATCGGCTTTGCGATTCCGATCGATCTCGCCAAAAGCGTGATGGACCAGCTCAAAAGCCATGGCCGCGTGGTGCGCGGATGGCTCGGCGTCGAGATTCAGGAAGTCACTCCCGACCTCGCACGCTCGTTCGGATTGGACAAGCCGCAGGGCGCTCTGGTCGCCAACGTGCAGAAGAACAGCCCCGCGGAAAGAGCGGGCATCAAGCGCGGCGACATCATAACGAAGTTCGACGGCCAGGTGGTGCGCGAAGAACATGACCTGCCCGAGATCGTCGCCGAAACGCCGGTCGATAAGACCGTCAACGTGGACCTCCTGCGGGGAGGCAAACTGCAAACCCTGCAGGTGAAGGTCGGCGAACTCAAGGACACCGAAATAGCCGCCGCCAAGGGTGAACAGCCGAGCGGCGACTGGGGGCTGCAGGTCGCCCAGAACTCGGCCGAGGTGGCTCGCCAGTACAACCTGCAAACCGACAAGGGCGTGGTGATTCGGGGCGTGCATCCGGATTCTCCAGCGGCCGAGGCGGGATTGCAGCCGGGAGACGTGCTGCTCGAGATCAACCATCGCAAGGTCGACTCGATTCAGGAGTTTCTCGACGAGGCGGGCCGGTCCAAGAAGCAAAAGAGCCCTGTGTTGCTGCTCGTGCAAAGAGGCAACTTGTCGATGTTCCTGACGCTCAAGCCGCAGGGCTGAGACCGGGGCGCGTCGCGGTTAGCCAACGCCGGCCTTCAAGGGCAGTCCCTGTCGGCTCACCCACCCGGCAGCCTGCCGTATCCAGGTCGGCGCACGGCGAAGGAATGATCGAGTTGGTTGCGCCCGCTGAGCTAGCGGGCGCAACTGCAGGTCGAGGGCAACCGGCCGCAAGCGTGACCGCTGGCCGGTTTCTTTTCGTCGCCGCGCAAGCGGGCTCGAAAGCCTCGAAACGGGCAAGCGTTCGCGACGCGGGCAGAAGCGGGAGAAGGCGTAGGTGCCAGCTAGTTCCTGGTCGGCGGTGGCCACCGGCCGCTGCAGAGTGCTGATTGCGGGAGCCGGGCCGGCCGGACTCGCCACGGCGCTCTATCTGCTCCATTTGCGCCCCGAGTTAGCTGGCCGGATCGTCGCGCTGGAAAAGCGACGCCATCCGCGGCCCAAGATCTGCGCCGGCGGACTCATCCCGAGAACCATCGCCTCGTTGAACGAACTCGGACTACGGCTCGAGGTCCCGTTCGTGGAGGTGGTTCGAGGCCGCGCTTTGACGGAAATCGGCGCCTTCGACCATGTGCGTGAAGAACCTCTTTGCACGGTGGTCCGCCGCGATGAGTTCGACGGCCGGCTCGCGCATGCGGCCAAGGCGCGGGGACTGCGCCTTTACGAGAACGCTCCGGTGCGGGAAGTTGCGCTTGAGCCGCAGGGCGTGAGGGTGGCGTTCGACGGCGGTCAGTTCCACGCCGACGTGTTGGTCGGCGCTGACGGTTCGAGCAGCAAGGTCCGCAGCGCCTTGTTCGGCACCGGGAACAACGCGGTCGGTCGCGCGCTGATGGCCGATCTCCCCGTAGGCAAAGAGCTTAGCGAAGAGTTCACGTCGCGACTGTATCGGTTTGACTTCCGCTGCGTCGCTTGGGGAATCCCCGGATACGCCTGGTCGTTCCCATGCTTGATTGACGGCAAGCCGCATCTCAATGTGGGCGTCTACGACCAGACACCCCATGCTGCCGCCGGCAATCGGTCCGTCAAACCGCGACTTGACGAGGTTCTCGTCCGCAGCTTTCCGGAAATGACGTTCACCAACCATGGCGCTCAAGGGCGGCTTTTCAAGGGAGCGCCTATCCGATGGCACGACTCGACCGCGTGCTTCGTACGCGGCCGAGCTTTGCTCGTGGGCGACGCGGCCGGAGTCGACCCCATGATGGGCGAGGGAATCTCGGTCGCCTTTGAACACGGCAAGCTCGCGGCGCATGCAATTGCGCGACTGCTCGACGGCGACGAGCGCGCGCTGGCGGACTATGACCACGCGGTGCACGCCGGTCCCCTCGGCCGCAAGCTGAAGCGACTCGCCTCGGCGGCGCGTCATTTCTACGGCCCGCATCATCGTTTCTTCCTGCGCGCGATAGCTGCCAATCGCCGAGCGCGTGAAATAGCATTGGACTGGTACAATGGGGTTCGGGGGTTGGATGAGCTGCGGACCGGAGGCGTCATTGTCGAATGGCTGCGCAGCCTGCTGCGGGGCGAGCGTTACGTCGCCTAGGAGCGAGCTGGCCACGCGCCTGACGTTGCGGCGCGCGACCGGCGCGCCATCGGCATTCCTTGACGCCTGGGGGCGCGTGTGGCCGGCATTCGCCGATGACCGGTCGGCCTGCACGCGCGGATTTCGAGCGAGCGTGATCCGCGCTTTCGGCTTGGCAGTCTGCGCGGCGCGGGCATTGCCGCCTTTAGCCCCGTCGCGCGCTTGATGGCGGTGAACGGCATGCTGAAAAGCCGAACCGTCTTTGTCGATGAACTGGGCTTCGCGCTCGAACTCGACGAGCCGCCGCATCGGATCGTCTCGTTGGTGCCCAGCCTGACCGAGACCTTGTTCGCTCTCGCCCTGGAGCGGGAGATCGTCGCCGTCACGGAGTTTTGCGTGGCCCCGGCTGACAGCGTGGCGTCCCTGCCCAAGGTGGGCGGCACGAAAAACCCTGATTTGCCCGCAATTCTGGCCCTTAAGCCCGACCTGATAATCGCCAACGCCGAAGAAAACCGTCGTCAGAACGTGGAATGGCTGCGGGCGCGCGGACTCGCCGTTTACGTAACTTACCCGCGCAGCGTCGCGGGCGCGCTCGAAACAATCTTAGGTTTGGGCAAAATCACCGGCCGCGAGGATACGGCCTCGATGCTCGCCCGCGACATCGTCTCGCGAGTAAGCGAGATCGAGGCCGAGCTGGGCATCTGGAACAAGCTTACTTTTCGCGTGTTTTGCCCCATCTGGAAAGGACCGTGGATCACCTTCAACGGCGATACCTACGCGCACGACGTATTGCGCCTGCTAGGCTTCAAAAACGTGTTCGCCACGGCCTCCGAGCGCTATCCGCGCACCAGCCTGGATCAGGCGCTCGAACTGCGGCCGGATGTGGTTCTACTGCCCGACGAGCCCTATGCATTCGGGCCGGCCGACATCGGAGAGCTTAAACAGGCGTTGCCGCCGATGCTCGCGCGCCGCGTCGTCCCCATCAGCGGACGCGACCTGCACTGGTACGGCGCGCACATGGCGACCGGCTTGACCTCGTTGGCCGCTCTGCTAAAGAAGGTCAGAGCCTCGCTGGCTTGAGCGTCGGCGCGATCAGGGCGGCACGTTGGTGCTCGAGATTTCACAAGGCGGGCCTGGGGAAAAATCGCGACATTGTCCTTTAAACTAAACTAGAGGGTTGCCAAGATGACCGCACGAGGACCACTTGACGGAGTAAGGGTTTTAGACCTATCCAAACTTGCGCCGGGACCGCATTGTACGATGATCCTCGGCGATCTGGGCGCCGACGTAATCAGGATCGAAGAGCCGGGGCCGCCGACCGGGCGACGGGCCGAGCAGGCCAAAGCCTTGGGAATCAAACCCGTGAACATCGCCGCGCATATGAGCTCCCCTCATAACGCGCTGGCGCGCAACAAAAGATCGATCGCCCTCAACTTGAAAAGCCAGCCGGGCAGGGAGATTTACCTGCGGCTGGCGCAAAGGGCCGACGTTGTGGTCGAGGAGTTCCGGCCCGGCGTCGCCAAGCGCCTGGGGATTGACTACGACATCATTTCGGCGCGCAACCCAAAGCTGATTTACTGCGCGATTACGGGCTACGGACAGGGCGGCCCGTATCGCGACGTCGTGGGTCACGACTTGAACTACATCGCCACAGCCGGCGCGCTCTCGATCATCGGACGGCCTAACCAGCCGCCGGCTATTCCGCATAATTTGCTGGCCGACTACGCCGGCGGTGGAATGCACGCGGCGATCGGAATTCTCGCCGCGCTCCACGCGCGCAGTCAAACCGGCCGCGGACAGTATGTGGACGTCGCGATGATGGACGGAACGATGCTTTTGCTGGCGCAGACCTTCTCCACCTACTTCGCGAGCAATCGCATATCGCCTCGCGGCGAAAGCCCCTTTGATGGCGGCGCGCCATTTTTCGAGGCGTATCTCACCAAGGACGATAAATACATAACGATCGCTTCGATTGAGCCCTGGTTTTTCGCCAACCTTTGCCGCGCGCTCGGGCGCGAGGAGCTGGTCGCGATGCGCGAGGACAAGCAACGCTACCCCGAGATGCGGCGCATCTTCGAACAGATCTTCCGCACCAAGACCCGCGATGAATGGTTTGAACTGCTGTGCAAGACTGACGTTTGCGTCGGAAGAATGCTGACCCTCGACGAGGTTGAGAACGATCCCCAGGTCAAAGCACGGCAGATGGTGCTGGAGCTGGACGCGCCCGACGGCAGCCGCGTCAAGCAGGTCGGGGTTTCACTCAAGTTCTCAGAAACGCCGGGCTCGGTGCGCATGCTGGCGCCCCAGTGCGGTCAACATACCGATGAGATCTTGCGCGAACTCGGCTACCGTGACAGCGACGTTTCCCGATGGCGCGAGCAAGGCGCGATAAAATAGAGCGGCCGGCCGTATCGGCGGCGCCTCCGGCGGCCGATGACCGGCGGGACGACCCAGTTGCTCCGAACCTCGGCCGGCAGGCGACCGCGGCCGGCCGCCCGCGATGACCAAGTGTAACGGAGGAGGCAGCCTTTACCGTGAGTGAAAGCATAGTCGGACCCACGTCGCATTATTTTTATTCGCAACGCCTTAAGCTTCACTACGTGGACTGGGGAAATCATGAAAAGCCGCTGCTGGTGTTAGTCCACGGCAGCCAGGACCATTGCCGCAACTGGGACTGGGTGGCGCTCGAACTCAGGCGCCATTTCCATATCGTGGCGCCTGACCTGCGCGGACATGGCGACTCCGACTGGGCGATCGGCGGAAATTACGCGATGATAGACTACGTCCTCGACCTAGCGCAGCTGATGGACGTGCTCGACAATCCGCAAAGCTTTCTCATCGGCCACTCGTTGGGCGGCGGGATCGTGCTCCAATACGCCGGCGTCTTTCCCGAGCGGGTCAAAAAGGTAATCTCGATCGAAGGCCTCGGCCCGCCGCTTTCGCTGATCAAACACGCACCCGCGCATGAGCGAATGCGCATCTGGATTAGTGAGATGCGCGAGCTGGCGGCGCGCAAGGCGCGCCATTACTCGAGCGTCGCGCAGGCGGTGGCGCGGATGCGCGAGGCAAATCCGCACCTGACGGAGGAGCAGGCAACCCATCTTACCGTCCACGGGGTGCGGCGCAATGAGGACGGTACTTACTCCTGGAAATTTGATAATTACACGCGCTCGACCTCGCCGTTTCGCTTCAATCTCGAGGAAGCCCAGGAAATCTGGAGCCGCATCGCCTGCCCGTGCCTCTTGATTCAAGGCGGCGAGTCGAAAAAGTGGAGCATAGACTGGGAAACTGACCGACGCGCCGACGCCTTCCAGGACGCGCAAAAGCTCACCATCGAAGGCGCAGAGCACTGGGTCCATCATGACCGACTGCACGACTTTCTTAGCGCGGTGCGTCGATTCTTCGAGCTGTGAGCTACGGCTCCGAAAACTTGAAACCCGTCGCGGCTCACGCGGGAACGCAAATCGCGCGCGCTCTGCGCGTCGAACCCGGGCAGTATGAGTACGCGCGCCTCATCGCGGCCGCGGCGATCGTCGGAATTCTCGGCGCGATGGCCAACCTCGCGTTTCGTTGGCTAATCAGCCAGAACGTTTGGCTGTTCTTGAACCTGGAATGGCATCGGCTCGGCGTACCGTTGGCCTTCGTCCTGCTCAGCGGAGCGGTTCCACTGCTGATCCTGCACTACCTGTTCCCCGGAGAAGTGCTCGGTTACGGATTTCCCGGCTTTCTCGCGATGGTGCATCTGGGATGGGCGCAGATTGAACGCCGTTGGATCTTCATCAAGAGCCTCGCGGCAGCGATCTCGCTCGGCGCCGGCGCGTCGGTAGGCCGCGAAGGCCCGATCGCGCAGGTGGGCGGGTCGATCGGCGCCACCATCGCGCAAGCGATCAAACTGGGTCCCGCGCGGCGCAAGGTGCTGGTCGCGTGCGGCGCCGGGGCGGCTATCGCCACGACGTTCAACGCGCCGATCGGCGGTCTGCTGTTCGCCCAGGAGATCATTCTTCTCGGCGACATGGAACTCGGCAGCTTGACCCTGCTGATCATCGCCACGACCAGCGCGGTGGTCACTTCGCACGCAATCGCCGGCAATGCCGCGGCGTTTCACGCCGGCTCCTTCGAGTTCGTGAGCGACTTCGAGTTGGGAACGTACGCGGCGATGGGCCTGTTCATGGGGTTTCTCTCAGCGGGCTTCATCCGACTCTTTTATTTGACGCGCGAACTGTTGCTTTGGCGCAAACTACCGATCTGGGCGCGCCTTGCCGGCGGGCTTGTGGTAGTGGGGCTGATCGCTACCGCGCTGCCCGAGAACTTGTCCGACGGCTATCCCGTGATCAACGCCGCTTTGGCCGGCGAATTAACGCCGGTGCGAATGGGCCTTTTGGCGGCCGCCAAGATCGTCGCCTCGTGCATCTCGCTCGGATGTGGCGCGCCGGGGGGTGTTTTCGGCCCGATTTTCTTCATCGGCACGATGGTGGGAGGGATGTTTCGCGCGGTTTCCACCTTTCTCGCGCCGGAACTCACCGGTCCCAGGGGATCGTACGCGCTGGTCGGTCTCGGCACTTTTTTGGCGGCGACCACGCGCGCCCCGCTCACCGCGGTGTTCCTGCTGTTCGAGATGACCCGCAGCTACACGATTACGCTTCCCATTTTGGTCAGCAGCACTTTGGCCTTGCTGGTCTCGCGCCGACTCGAGCGGGAATCGATCGACACCTACGCGCTTGCGCTGGAGGGAAAGAGCCTCGAGATCGGACGCGAGCGGCTCTTGATGAAGCAGATTCCGGTCGCTGACGTGATGACGACGGAGGCAACCGCGCTGCCCGCCAGCGCCTCATTGAGCGAGGTGCTTACCGTCGCAGGCGAAGCCTCGCTCAGCAGTCTGCTCGTCGTTGACCGCGAGGGCGCCCTAGCCGGTGCTATCTCGGTGCGCGATCTTCTAGGACTGCTCGCCACCGGAATCGAGCTCGGCGCGCTGGTCAACGCTTACGACCTATGCCGTCACTCCGCGCCCTTCGTAACGCCCACGTCGAATATTGACGAGGCGCTGCAGGCGATGGATTTCGACGGTTTGAACGAGCTGCCAGTGATCGAGAACGACGGCAAACGGCTGTTGGTCGGGATCATAACGCGCCAAGCCATCGCGCAAGCCGCCAGCCGCGCCGCGATCTCGTTATCCACAGCGTCAGTAGCCGGAGGCGACATACCATGGTCGACCGGCTATCGCGCAATCAGGGTGGTGGTGCCCGACGGCGCAGCCGGCAAAACCCTGCGCGAACTCAACCCGCGGGCGAAATTCGGCGTAAGCGTTCTCGCCGTGAGAGACGCGGCCAAACCCAGCAGCGGGTTTACCCTCGGCGATCCAGACCGGCCGCTTAAAGGCGGCGACGTTATTGTGGCGGCGGGCCGGCCGAGCGCTTTGCGTCTTTTCCAACGCGAACTGGAACAGCCCTGACCTCAAATTCTCCGCCAGCGTGAGGCGCCCCCAATCTTCGAGATCCTCGGGGGCTCGCGGTTTCAGCCACGGAGCACGCGGCGCGGCCGCAGCACCCTGTATCGCAAGCGATGCCTCGACAAGCCGGCCCGGCGGCCGGAGCGTCCACCGGCCTTCTAGCGCACGGCACGTCCCCAGGCTTCAATCAGCCGCTCGAAGGTCGCGCGCAATTCGGGGTCTTTTACGTCCAACCCGACCAGCGCCCGACGAACTTCGCGTGGGCGCGTGCGGGACTTCGACGACCGGCGGCTAAGCCGTCCGGGCACGAAGCGCAGGTCACGCACGGAGTCATCCCCTAGCTTCTCCCTAAGACGGCTCAGAATCGTATGCTTGAGGGCGGTAAGCTCTTGAATCCACATAGCGTTCGACACCTTGATGATCGCGGTATGGAACTTGAGCGCCTTTACCTCGGTGCGCCGCGAGATCGCTTCCCCCGCCACCTCCGGCCACACGCGCACCAAGCGAACCAAAACGAAGCCGCCGCCCGGATCCACACGGCGCAACAAATCATCCAGAGCACCGCCCAGACGTTCCGGGCCTTTTCGCTGGTGGACAGCCATTAGTTAGAAATCTAGCTCGACTTCGCAGGGGCAGCAAAGCGCGAAGATCGGGCATATCCAGCTTAACAGAGGCTAACGAACTACCACGCAGCTCCAAAAGACGACCAAGGCTCTGCTCATAGAGCCAAGGCGAAATTTGGCGAAAATAGCACTAATTGAGTTATCCACAGGTTGTGGATACAATATGTTGTGGTTTTTGCTTGACAGTTGTGCGCCAAAATGGCGTAATCCGCACTAAGCGAGCGGGGGCGGTGTAGGGTAGCGGAAAGAGGTCGGCGGCACGCTTGCCCGCCTGGGAGCCCATGCTCCCAGGCGGGCGCCTTCGGTCGGGAAGCCGACCGAAGGCGCCCGCCAAACGAGGAGTAAAGACGATCTCCGGCAATTGAAAGACTGGGTTACACCACAATCCGTTGGGCGCGTGGAGTCGCGCAAGGCTTGAGTGTTTTTTCGGTGAACCGGGCTTACCTTAAAGTGAGAGTAAAGAAAATTTATTGGAAAGGGGCCGGCAATGGCGCAGATGTTGGATAAGCAGGGAGTGGCGGCGGCCGCACTAGAGGCCGGACAGCGAATGGCAGCGCTCAAAATGAACCGCTTTTTCACTCGCGAGGGCGTCGACCCGATGAACGAGGTCGAATGGGAGCGGCGCAGCGCGGTCATCAGCGGCGAGAACGGCCGCGTGGTCTTCGAGCAGCGCGACGTCGAAGTGCCGCGTTTTTGGTCGCAGACGGCGACCAACGTGGTCGCCTCTAAGTATTTTCGCGGCCAGCTCGACAGCCCCAGGCGCGAACGCAGCGTGCGCCAACTGGTCTCGCGCGTGGTCGATACGATCAGCGGATGGGGCGAAAAAGGCGGATATTTCGCTTCGCGTGCCGACCGCGACGCCTTCCATGCGGAGTTGACCCATTTGTTGCTGTTCCAGAAAGCCTCTTTCAACAGCCCGGTCTATTTCAACGTCGGCATCGAAGAGATCCCTCAATGCTCGGCCTGCTTCATCCTCAAGGTCGACGACAGTATGGAGTCGATCCTCAACTGGTATCGCAACGAGGGGATGATCTTTAAGGGCGGCTCCGGCTCCGGCGTCAATCTTTCGGCGTTGCGGTCATGCCGCGAGCCGCTCTCTTCGGGCGGGACCGCGTCCGGACCGCTGAGCTTCATGAAGGCAGCCGACGCGTCGGCAGGCGTGATCAAATCCGGCGGTAAGACCCGCCGGGCAGCCAAGATGGTGGTGCTCAACGCCGACCATCCCGACATCGTCGACTTCATCAAGTGCAAGGTCGAGGAAGAGCGCAAGGCTCAGGCGCTAATCGCAGCGGGCTACGACTCCTCCCTCGACGGACCAGCCTACGGTTCGGTCTTCTTCCAGAACGCCAACAATTCGGTGCGCGTGACGGACGAGTTCATGCAGGCCGTGGTTGACGATGGAGAGTGGACCACTCACTACGTCAGGACGGGCGAGGTCGCCGGCCGTCACCGGGCGCGCGACCTGATGCGCCTGATAGCCGAGGCGGCCCACGCCTGCGGCGACCCCGGTATGCAGTTCGACACCACGATCAATCTCTGGCATACCTGCCCGGCCAGCGGGCGAATCAACGCCTCGAACCCGTGCAGCGAGTACATGCATCTGGACAACTCGGCCTGCAACCTGGCCTCGCTCAACCTAATGCGCTTTACCGACGAGGCGGGCAACTTCGACGTCAAGGCGTTCCGCCACGCTGTGGACGTAATGATCCTGGCGCAGGAAATTCTGGTCGACAACGCTTCTTACCCGACACCGGAGATCACCCAGAACGCCCGCCAATTCCGCGAACTCGGGCTGGGCTATGCCAATTTGGGCGCGTTGCTGATGACTCTGGGAATGCCCTATGACTCGGATTTAGCGCGCAGCTACGCGGCGGCGGTCACCGCCTTGATGACCGGCGAGGCGTACCTTCAATCGGCGCGGATAGCCGAGGCAAAGGGGCCGTTCGAGGGTTACGCGGCCAATCGAGAGCCGATGCTCAAGGTGATAGAGCGGCATCGCTCGTACGCCTACAAGCTGGAGCCCGCCCACGTGCCGCTCGAGCTTTTGCGCGCGGCGCGCGAGACCTGGGACGAGGCGCTCGCTCTGGGCACCCGATACGGTTACCGCAACTCTCAGGCGACGGTTCTCGCACCCACCGGCACGATCGCCTTCATGATGGATTGCGACACCACCGGAATCGAGCCGGACATCGCCCTAGTCAAGTATAAGAAGCTGGTTGGAGGCGGGGTTCTCAAGATTGTCAACACCGCGATCGCGCGGGCGCTAAAGCGCCTGGGTTACGATGCTAAGCAGGCGCAGGAGATTGTCGAATACCTCGAGGAACGGGAAACCATCGAAGGCGCGCCCCATCTGAAGGACGCCGACCTGCCGGTCTTTGACTGCGCGTTTCGACCTCGCACCGGCTCGCGTTCGATCCATTACTCGGGCCACCTGAAAATGATGGGCGCGGTACAGCCGTTTATCTCGGGGGCAATCTCCAAAACGATCAACATGCCGTCCCAAGCCACGGTCGAGGAGGTCGCCGATTCGTACATCGCGGCGTGGAAGCTCGGGCTCAAAGCCGTTGCGATCTATCGCGACGGCTCCAAGCTCACTCAGCCGCTCAATACCGGCAAGCAAGCCGGACCGGAGACGGCCAGCGCCGGCGCGACGGCGGAGTTTCGGCCTGTGCGGCGCAAGCTGCCCGACGAGCGGCGTTCGCTCACGCATAAATTCGAGATCGCCGGCTTCGAGGGGTACATCACCGTGGGCATGTATGAGGACGGATCGCCCGGCGAGATTTTCGTCAACATGTCCAAACAGGGCTCTACGATATCCGGGCTGATGGGCACATTCGCGACGGCGATATCCTACGCATTGCAATACGGAGTGCCGCTGCGTTTCTTGGTGGACAAGTTCGCCCATATGCGCTTTGAGCCCTCGGGTTTCACCAAGAACCCGCAGCTACCTTACGCCAAGTCGATCATCGATTATCTTTTCAGATGGCTCGCGGCCAGATTCCTCGACGAGGAAGCCAAGCGCGAAGTCGGCGTTTTGGTGGAGCGCGGCGAGCCAGGGCCCGAGGCTGCGGCCGTTCCTGAGGCAGTCAAGCCGGCCGTTTCGGCTGGCGCGGCAAACGGCGTTGTGAGCGCCGTTTCCCAGCCAGCTAATGTGACCGCGGCGCCGCCATCAACGACCGGTGGTTCGTTTCTGTACCAGCAGGACGCCCCCCCGTGTCCTGACTGCGGATGTCTGATGGTGCGCAATGGCACTTGCTATAAGTGCCTTAACTGCGGCACTACGTCCGGCTGTTCATAGTGGGCCCTCTTGGCGGCGGGGCTTGCGGTTGCACGGCCGTAAGCCTCGTCGCGGGCTGAGTGGGAATGGCGGCGCGCTCCCCCCTGCGGGCTTTCACGAATAGCCTTGGGATGTGCGCTGGATGTCGTGGGCGGAGCCGTGGTGTCGGCTCTTGGCCTGACGCTCTCCTAAAGCAACAGGCAAACCGGCTTTACGCCGAACAGGTTTCTCTCCTTCAATCATTCGATTAATCTTGCCGCGGGAGTTGACCCTCACCAATGATTGATCGCCTTCATGCAGTTGCTCTGGGTTTGGTTCAGGGATTGACCGAGTTCCTGCCGGTTTCAAGCTCGGCCCATCTGGCGCTGATGCCATGGCTGTTCGGATGGCCGGATCCCGGGCTTGCCTTCGACGTGGCACTGCATTTAGGCACGCTGGCTGCCTTGCTCGCCTATTACTGGCGCGATTGGGTCGAGATGGTCGCCTCGCTGTTCAACCGCAACGGCGGGCAGCGACACCTGCTGCTGTTGCTGATCGTCGCGTCGATTCCTGGTGCTGTCTTCGGCGTGCTACTCGAGAAGCGCGCCGAGACAACCTTTCGCTCGCCGGCGCTCATCGCGGTCGCCCTGGCGGCGCTAGGCGTGGCTTTGTGGTGGGCGGACAAGCACTCCGACGAATCGCGCGAGATCGGGGAGATCGGTTTGCGCGACGCAATTCTCATCGGACTTTCCCAGGCGCTGGCCCTGATTCCAGGTGTTTCACGTTCGGGAATCACGATCACCGCCGCGCGAGCACTGGGGATTCGCCGACAGGACGCGGCGAACTTCTCGTTTTTAATGGCGACCCCGATCATCGCCGGAGCCGGACTGCTCAAAGCGCATGAGATGGCTCACGCCGCCAGCGCCGGAGCCCTTGCCGCCGGCTTTGTCGCGGCGACGCTGGCCGGATTCCTGGCAATCAGCGCGCTCGTTCGCTACGTTCGCACGCGAAGCTACGTGCCCTTCTCGCTATATCGCATCGCGCTGGCCGCGCTGGTGATCGTAATCTTCGCGACCAGCGAATGACTCCAGAAAGTCGACTAGCTGAGCCAGTTCGCATGGATCCCGCGGCGCTGGGCAGATCGGGCGGCGCGACGTTGCATGGCTCATCGCGCTTGACTATGCAATCGATTTATTATGCTAATATCCATTATATTAATAAAGACGTTAAAAAGCCCTCCGCGCCGGGGTTGACTGCGGCGCAAGCTGCCTGGTGAGGGTTGCTCAAGGTTCACGGCGACCGCAGCGCCTGGGGCAACTATCGCAAATGCTACGGTCACAAATTGAGGGAGTTGTGTTATGGCACGTCTAGTTAAGCATGAACGTAACGGCCCCTACGAAATTCCGGAGGGAACGGAGCTGCCGGCATACGTCTGCGGCTGCGGTCTTTCTAAAAATAAGCCCTTTTGTGACGGATCGCACAAAAAGACTGGCGACGAGCAGGCCGGCGACACGTACGTGTACGGTCAGAACGGCCGCGTCCGCGTCGACACCGAGTATTGACGCCTGGGAGAGCTGGCCGCTTGTTCCTTAGCTGGGGGATCGCAGTCGGCTCAAACCGAGCACAGTAACATTCCTGATTGCAGGGGCGTTTCTTCTCTTCGCTCATTGAGACGAGAATACGCACCGCCTAAGGATCTACGTGCCCAGGTGGGCGATTTCGCGCGAGAAACGAGCCTGCCCTGCAAGGGTCTCCAATCCTTACCTTACCTTAAGCGCCGCCGCTTCCGCATAGGGGCTTGGAGCTGTGATGCTTCCTCCGCGGCTGAGTTGACCGCCATTACGCATCGCGCGCCTATTTCGTGCTCCACAACCGTAGTATCGAATTGACATTTCACGCGCGCCCAACGATTTTCGTCTGTTTTACGCTTTTTACCGCCGTTTAAGGGGAGCGCAGCCTTTGTTCTTCCCCGAGAATTCCGTCTTAAAAGCGCGTGATAACGACACATAACGTTATTCGAGATAATTTGGGAGTTGCCTTTCGATCGAAGACGCGCTAAAGCTTGATCGGCCGGCCAAATGCTCTAAAATGTTAACGAGACCTTGCTCCCGCGTGGTTTTGCCTTGCTGGAGAGGTGGGTCATCCGATGAGAAAACAGCAAAAAACAAAGGTCGTCCCGCTGCGTGACGGTAAAGCCGGCAGCGCTGGGGCGTCGGCACATGAGGTTCTGCTGGAAAGCGCGGTCGATGCCAAGGCGCCGCGCCAGTTCCCCGTAGTCTCCACCCTGCCGCGGCTCCCGGTAATGATTCCGGACGAAATATTGGATTACTACGGATGGGTCTTCTGTCAGGGTGGATTCCTCAACATGCAGATGACCTTCGAGCAGTTTCTAGCGGTTGTAGCCACGCTGGCTCCCGCCGGTTTATTTCCGGAATACGAAGGCGAAGTCTCGGTTGGCGATGGGGTGTGAAAGTTCTCCGTCGAGCCCCGCTCGCCGATAGCACGGGACGACGCTCTTCGCTAAGCGCTCAAGCACAGCCCCGGGGATCAATGCGACGCCGAGGTGGGAGCAACCTCGCCGCTGGTCTGTAGCAGGCTGTTTCGTACCCAAATTGTCTCAAAGGGCTTCACTTGCGACGGCGACGAAAGCCCGTTGTCGTTGGCGATTTGGCGCCAATTGTCAGCATTTCCGGTTGCACGCTTGGCGAGAGCCTTTAGGTCCTCGTTGGGCAAGACCGAAAAAAGCACTCCGCCCTTTCTCGGAGCTGAGGGCGCAGGCGGAAACTTTGCGGCCAGATGCTCGAATTTGTTGAACAAATTGAGGCGCTGGCTAGCCTGAAACCGTTCGATTTCATCTGACGGGATATTTTCGGTAAACAAGTTGACGACGATTTCGCTTTGGTTAGCGCTACGTGGAACAACCTCCACGCGGTAGCGATACCGCGGCGAGCCGCTGATCAGGCTCTGGAAGAACGTTTGCGTGGTGTCGGCGGACGACCAGAGGGTCGTCAGCGAGTCGTCAGAATCGCGGATAAACAGCACCCCGTCGCTACGCAGGACTCCCTTGACCAAGTTCATCGAATCCTTGGCGGAGAAATTCACCAGCCGCCCTTCGCTGGCGCTGGGCTGCGATTCCGAACGCGCAAAACAACCGAACATCAGCAGCGCGCAAATCAACGATGCCGCGATTTTACGCAGCCTTCTCCCCATTCCTGAGCCTTGCTCTTGCATCGTTAACAGGGAAACAACTCTGACGCGCAAAAACAAGCTCGCCTAAGGCGGAGTACAAGGCGCCGTCTAGCCGCGAATCCAGATCTCGCGCCCGACCGGTGTCGTAAGCGATTCCAAAGTACTGTTAGAATTGTCGCTGCTGAAATTGGCTGAACGACCGGTTATAGTCCGGATGCCGGCTGCTTGCCGGTTCACATTTGTAGCCTAACTTTGGAATTAACGAGCCTTCTATGAACATCGACGGGAAAGAAACCTCCCCACGTCACGTGGTCGCCGTTATTGGCGCGGCCGTTGCTGGCTCGGAAGTGGCGCGAATCTTAGCCGAGCGCGGAGCGCTGGTTGTGGTATTCGAACAAAATGCGCGCCCATACGGAAAGATCGAAGACGGGTTGCCGCGATGGCACGTGGATCAACGCCGCGAGGAATACGCGAAAATCGACGAGCGGCTGTCGCATCCAAACATTTACTATGTCCCGCTGACTCGCCTGGGACGCGACGTCGCATTTGACGAACTGGCCGAGGCGTGGGGTCTTAGCGGCGTCGTTCTCGCCAACGGCGCGTGGCGCGACCGGCCTTTTCCGGTCGACGGAGCCGACCAATGGGTCGGACGCGGCCTCGTGTATCAGAATCCGTTTATCTACTGGTTTAATCATTATCCGGAGAAAACGTACAGCGGGCCGCGTTATGAGATACGCCCCGGGACGATCGTGGTGGGCGGAGGGCTCGCCTCGATCGACGTGGTCAAGGTGCTGCAGCTCGAGGCCGTGTTGAAGGCGCTCAAACGGCTGGGAAAAGAAGCGGACTTGGTGCGACTCGAACGCGAAGGCATCGAGCCAGTGCTCAAGTCCCACGGTCTCACCTGGCAAAGCCTTGATTTCAAGCCGTGCAAGCTTTACTACCGCAGGACCGTGCTCGATATGCCGTTGGCCGACGTTCCGCCCAACGCCGACGCCAAAAAAATCGAGGCTATCCGGCGCGCAAAGACCAAGATTCTCGACAAAGCCCAGCGCAAGTATCTGTTCGAGTTTCAGGAACTGAGCGTCCCCACCGGCTTAATCATCGAGGGCGAGCGCATGGCGGGGATCAAGCTATCTCGAACCCAGGTCGAGCAAGGCCGTGTGCGCGTGGTCGCGGGAAGCGAAACGGAGCATCGCGCCGACCTCACGATAAGCTCGATCGGCAGCATTCCAGAGCCAATCCCCGGACTCGCGCAGAACGGCGAAGTCTATCAGTACGTCGATCAGAAGCTGGGGTTGCTGCGCGACGGCAAAACCGCGGTCTTTGCCACCGGCAACGTGCTCACCGGCAAGGGCAACATCAAGGACTCCCTGGAAAGCGCGGTGGAAACGGGCACTTTCGTGGCCGAGCGCTATCTTGGTCTCGAACCGGGGGGATTTGATGCGAGTAAAGGCGAACGGCAGGCGGTGCAGGAGGTCGCCCAGGCGCAAGCGGGCGCTTTGGCGGTGCGCCCGCCGGTCAGCGCCGCGCACGTCGCTGAAATCCTGGCGCGCGTGCGCAACCGACAGAGCGCGGTGGGATACTCCGGAGAATACCGCGCCTGGATAGCCAAAGTGACACCGCCGGACTTACAATAAGCGCCACAAGGAGCGTGCGTGAGTGAAGGAATTGAAACAGACTGACCCCGAAGTTTTCCGGCTGATTCAGGAAGAGGCCCGCTACCAACTCGAATCGGTGCGCTTGATCCCCTCGGAGAATTATTGCTCAAAGGCGGTGCTGGAAGCCAACGGCTCGATCCTGACCAACAAATACTCGGAAGGCTACCCGGGCCGCCGCTATTATGAAGGACAGCGCTATATCGACGAGATCGAGACGTTGGCGAGCCAGCGGGCCTGCGCGCTTTTCAGCGCCGAACACGCCAACGTTCAACCTTACTCCGGCTCGCCGGCGAATCTGGCCGCCTACGTCGCTCTGCTCAAGCCAGGCGACACCATCATGGGTCTGGCGCTGCCTCACGGCGGCCACCTGACCCATGGATGGGACGTGAGCGTAACGGGTACGCTTTGGCGCCCGGTGCGTTACATGGTGGACCATGAAAGCGGCCGGATCGATTACAATCAGGTGAGGGATCTCGCCAAACGAGAGCGGCCGCGCGTGATCGTGGCCGGCGCAACGGCCTACCCGCGAGAGTTGGACTTCAAGGCTTTTGGCGAGATCGCCAGGGAGATCGACGCGTACTTTCTCGCCGACATCGCGCACATCGCGGGCCTTGTCGTGGGCGGTGTCCATCCGAGCCCGTTCCCGCACGCCGACGTGGTCACGACGACCACACACAAAACGCTGCGCGGACCCCGCGGGGCGATGATAATGTGCCGAAAGACGCTCGCTGACCGGCTCGACCGCGCGGTCTTTCCCGGACTCCAGGGCGGGCCTCATAACCACACCACGGCTGCTATCGCCGTCGCTCTGAAGGAAGCCGCCACGCCGGCATTCAAGGATTACGCTCGCCAAGTCGTCGCGAATGCGCAAGCGCTCGCAGAGGCGCTCCTGGAACGGAGCTACACGCTGGTTTCCGGCGGCACCGACAACCATCTGGTGTTAGTCGACCTGACTAACAAGCAGGTAACCGGCAAGCAAGCGGCCAAAGCGCTCGACCGCGCCGGCATCGTATGCAACTACAACACGGTCCCCTACGACCCGCGCAAACCCTTCAACCCAAGCGGCATCCGCTTAGGTAGTCCGGCGGTAACCTCGCGTGGTATGGGAACGGCCGAAATGAAACGAATCGGTGCCTGGATAGACGACGTTATCAGCCACGCGGACGACGAGGCTCGCTTGGCCAAAGTCGCCGCCGAGGTGCGCGAGCTATGTCGCGGTTTTCCCGCTCCGGGGATCTTACTCGAAGACGTCGACGGGTAAGCGCCCGGATACAATAGGCGCGGATTGAGCGCCCTGTCGACCGCCCAGTCCGCGAGCATCGGCAAATAGTCGTGAAGCGCGCCAAAGCGTCCAACGACGAAGCTCCATTCCGACGCACAGGCAGCGGCTTGACGCCGGCCTAGCGCCACAGCCTTTTGACGAGTTTGGAACGCTGATAGAGCGTGGCGCTCACGAAAAGCGTCGCTAGGCCAAGCGCCGGCTGCGTAATTGCCACGTCAAGCGCCAGAGCGCGGCCAATCGGGTCGAATAGAGTCCACAGGCCCAACGTCGATTCGAGCGAGACCACGCCGAGCGAAATCAGGGTAAGGGCAAGGGCAATAGCGCGACTGGAACGCAAGCGGGAGCCGACGGACACACCGATTCCGGCGCACATCATCGCGGCGCTGACCGTGCCGGATACGGTTACCAGTAATGCTGACGGATCCAGTCGCGGGAGCATCGCCGGATTGCCCATCGCCAGCACGCCGGCAAACAGAAGGAGCGCCACCGCCGCCTGAGCCACACTGAGCAAGATGCTGGGCAGTACCTTGCCCAAAAACAACGCCAAGTCGGAAGCAGGCGTCAGCAGCAGGGGCACGAGCGAGCCCTGCTCGCGTTCGAGCGCTAGCCCTTGCAGCGCGGTTGTCGAAGCGACGAAAACCTGCGCCAACGTCACCTCTAGGGTCCAGGCCCCGATATGGCTGGGTATCAGGCGCTGCGCAGCTGCCAGATAGCCAAGGTAAAGCGGCAGACCGCACGCTGACCCCAGAGCCACTACGACCACGGCGGCGTCGCTCCTGAGGTCGACAAGCTCGCGCCAAGCCATCGTCAGCGCGTCAGACTCAGCAAACCTCATCCGCCACGCTCCTTTCGTCCGCCGATCTCGCCGCGAGCATAGTCGGCATCGCCGCGCTCTGAAGCGCGACCGTCGGGCGCCGTCGCGTCATCCTCCGAGGAGTAAACCTGTTCGACGCTAAGGCCGCACGGCGTCAAGGCGTAAGGCTTAAGCCCCATGCCTAAGAGCGCATTCAACACCGCGGGATTCGTCGTCATCGGCGTGGCAGTGGAGAAGGAAAGAACCAGCTCGCCTGGCCCGAGACCAGGCGCGATAACAACATCCTCCAGCGAGAGGCAGCGCGCCACTTTTTCGGCAATAGCCGCGCCGTCGCACCCGCCCGGCGCAAGCCGCACTTCGAAGCGCGCCGCCGCAGCGCCGTTCTTACCTTTTTCACCTTTGTAGACGCGCCGAACAATTTCACCTTCACGTAGAACCAAAAGCTCGTCGGCGAGGCTTTGCGCTTCGTCAAGGTTATGCGTCGCGATCACAATCGCGCACGTTCCCGCCTTGAGCGCGCCGGCAAGTTGGCGCACGCTGCGCGCTACCTTAGGGTCAAGCGCGGCGGTCGGTTCGTCGAGGAGCAACAGGCGCGGCTCGTGGAGCAGCGTGCGCGCCAGCGCCAGCTTTTGCCGCTCGCCCTTGGAAAGCGTGCCAATTCGGACCTCCTGCCTCTGGCCGAGCCCCAGTAGTTGCAAAAGCTCCGCAACACGACGCTCGCGGTCCTGGCGCGGAAGATGATACAAATTGGCGAAAAATTCCAGATACCGGCGCACCCGCATCCTGGGATAAAGCCCGGGCTCTTCGCTCGCCAGCCCGACCAGAGCGCCAATGCCGCGCCGATCCGCTTGCGAGATGTCGATTCCGAAGACCGAAATTCTCCCGCTAACCGGCTTGAGTAAGCCTGCTAATGCCCGCAGCGTGGTTGTTTTGCCGGCGCCGTTGGGGCCCAGGAGCGCCAAGAGTTTACCCGGCCGCACGCCGAAACTCAGCGGTCCTAGCTGGGGAACGTTGGCAACGCCCGATTCGCCGTTGTACGTGCAGCGCAGATTCTCCACTACCACCTCCGCAGAGTCGCCGGTCTGTTCAGGCGCAAGCGCGATCGCCGAATCTTGCGCCGAAAATCCTGGCCAGGCTCTGAACCCCAGCAGGCCCGCCGCCATAGCGACGGTTAGGGCGCCGAGTTGTGCGCTCAGGTCGTTTCCGCCAGCCAGAAGTTCGGCGAGCACAACATTGAGCAGACCGTGCGAGACCGCGAGGGAGGGGAAAAGCGGCGCCCATCTCCGCACAACGCCGGCACCGGCCAACAGGGATAAACCTACCTCGAATGTCAGCGTACCAGCTGTTGCTGCAATCGGCCCCGCAGGATTCAACGGTAACGCCTGCAGCGGGATACCGGCAACCGCTGAGAAACGGGACGCGACCAACGCGGCGCGCAAAAGCTCCGCCAAGGCGAAGCCCGCACCGAACATAACCGCCTGCATCGCGCTGAGACGTTGCTCGTTGTCGCTCAGCATCGTCAGGCCCAGCCAGCGGCCCGCTTCGACAAACACGCCGAATAACAGGAGCAGCAGGAGCGCGCCAAAAGGACGCTGCGATATCAGGTCGCGCCACGCCGACAGGGCGCCGTAGGTCAAGGGCATTAGCGCTCCCGCCTGCGCCAGATAGAGGATACCGCCGGCGGCCAGTGCGAAAATCCGGCGCACGAAAGGCGGCTTGGGCGCTGGCTTGGCTATCATGCGGTCCATCGTTTATCGCTCGCGACGCAGCGGGCCCATCCAGCCTGGTGGAAAGCTCGAGCGCCGCCGAACTCTGCGCGGGGGTTTGACCCGTCTAGCGCCGCGGCTGAAAAGTCGACCCGCATTTTACGCAGCACGTCGTCCGCACGCCTGGCGGCTTGTCACCAGGACCTGGCGAGCCTTGCTCAGGATTAGACCACTTCGAGGCAAAATCGGCTCTCGGCGCGCGGAAGAACTCGGTTCGCCGGCATTGGGGCGGATCGACAGTTTAATCGTATACTTTAGCGAAGGGGTCCCAGCCAGGGTCACGATGCCATTCGTACTCCATGGCCAGCGCAACTTCCTGCGCGGTCTCGTTCCCGTAGCGCCGCGCGATCACCGCAAGCGCCATGTCGATACCGGCTGAGATGCCTGATGAGGTGACAAATTTGCCGTCCTCAACCCAACGCGCCTCGCGCACCCAATTCACTCTGGGGCCTTGCGACACGGGCCAAGCAAACGATCTTTTGTTGGTGGTTGCCCGCTTCTCGTCCAGCACTCCCGCACGGGCCAGGAGCCCTGCCCCCGTGCATACCGACATCACGATCTGCGCCTTAGCGGCGCGGCTGCGGATAAATTCGAGCAAGGGCTGATTCTCGATTTCCCGTCGGGTGCCGATTCCGCCCGGGACCAGGAGCATCTCAAGTGGCGGGCATCGCTCGAAGTCGTAGTCGGCAACCGCCAAGGGGCCTTGCGCGCTCGCGACAGGGCCCTCGCTCTCGGCAACCGTGACGATTCGGCATTTGCCCGCCTCGGCGAGCTTTCCAAACGCCTCCAAAGGCCCGAAAAGGTCCAGCAGCTCGAAGCCGCTAAAGAGAACCGCCCCGATAGTCTCGTTTAAGCTAGAATTCTTATCCATGCCCTAACCGTTGATGACTGCGCCTGCGCGAAAAGCGGTATTATGGAAGCTCCCCAAATTTGAAACAAGAAGTGCGCCTAACCGCGCGTTATCTTCCATTGGCCGCGGCGACGTCGCGGACTTCGAGCGCACCGCTGCCACCCTGGTGCTAAAGAAGAGCGGCTCCGTCCCTGCTCAGGGTCGGGCGCACGCAGCGGCAAGCCGACGGGACGCGACCCGCAACCAAGCGGGGAGGCCTCCTTGGCAACAGGGTTCAGCCCTTGATTCCGTAGCATTAAGCAGCCCGCTTCCCAATTGCAAGCTGCGCATTGCCGCTCACGCGGACCGTCGCGATCATTGCCACGTGGTCATCTCTCGCAAAGCCAATTCCGAGTTCACGTCCGTCAACCGCTGACAGCATCATTCACCACCAGTGCGAGTTCCTCGACCGCTTGCGGATTTGAGGAAGAGATGGTGAACGGGGAGCCAAGTGTCGGAGCGCTGGGCGCAAGCTCGGTCGCTCTGTCCGGGCTAATCATGGGAATCTGCCCTTTGCGCCGTTCGATAACCGCCTCGCTGGATATGGCTGAATGGTTTCTGGCGAAGAATGGCAACTGTTGCTCGCTGATCGTAACACTCGCACTGCCGGTTCCTTTCAATTGAGACCGCTGCGCCGGGAACGTGATCACGCCCGCGTCCTCAAAGGGTAGGTAGCGCTCGTCCTCGAACTTCAACTCGAACATCCCGCTGTCATCGTCGGCGCGACTCATCGCTGTGGATTGTACGGAGCCGATATTGTACGCGAACCGGCCTGCTCCCTAATGCCCACCAGTGCGCCGAGAAGGGGTCCTGCTCAAGGACGGCAAACAGACGCGCGTGGTTAATATCGAGGTCTGTCCTCTTCCGCTCAGCGGCGAAGCCGGCAAATGCTTCCTCGTGTTATTTGACGAAGCAGCTTCTCGCACCAGCCGGTCTTTTGCAACGAAACCTGCCAGGCGCAGGGCGAAAAGGATCTCCCGTGAGGAGGTTGAGCGGCTGGAGCATGAACTCTCCCGCATTCGAGAGCATCTTCAGGCCGTCATCCGTGAGCAGGAATACACTAACGGGGAATTAAAGACCGCCAACGAAGAAGCTCTGTCCAGCATGGAAGAGCTTCAAAGCACGAATGAAGAGCTCGAGACCGCCAAAGAGGAGCTGCAGTCTAGCAACGAAGAACTGGCAACGCTTAATGAGCAGCTACAGGACCGCAACGCCGAGCTTGCCCATCTCTCCGACGATCTAACCAATATGATAAGCGGCGTCGACCTTCCAATCGTTATCCTTGATGGGGAACGGCGAATCAGGCGCATCACGCCACCTGCGCAAAAGCTGCTCGGGACGCTGCCCACCGACATCGACCGACCGATCGGGAACCTCCGGATCGGCATAAACTGCCCCGATCTGAACGAGTTAGTAGCCACGGTACTCACCGAGGAAGGCGAGGTTAACCGCGAGGTCCAACGCACGGACGGACACTGGTACTGGCTGCGCATTCGACCATTTCGGACAGCCGAGCATAAAATCGAAGGCGTCCTCATCGCATTATTTGACATCCAGGAGCTGAAGCAAAACCAGGAGGCTTTGCAAAAGGAACGGCACTATGTCGCGGCCATTTTGGCCGCAGCCAAGGACCTCCTCGTTATGGTCCTGGATAAAGAGGGGCGGAGCGTTCATTTCAATCGGGTATGCCAAGAGCTCAGCGGCTATACCGCGGAAGAGGCAAAGGGACGACGCCCGTGGGATTTCCTGGTCATGCGACGAGAGGCGCCCGCGGCCAAGGCGACGTTTAAAGAGGTTCTGGCGGTTAAAGCTAGAAGCAGTCTCATAAATGGAGTTGGGCGAGATAGTCGGAAATTTTGGGCGGGGATGAGGAAGCGGTGGAGGAGGTGACGATGCGGTGGAACTGGCGCGGGAGCTATGGCGGGCGGTGCGGGAGTTGATTCCTGA
>JAJYYI010000022.1 GCA_021801125.1 Deltaproteobacteria bacterium
ATTACGCCACAAGGGGATTACTCGCTGAAACGCGCCGGCTGCATTTCGTAGGCGTCGGCGGTGCGGGCATGAGCGCGATCGCCGAACTCTGCGTTAGGCTCGGCTTTACGGTCAGCGGGTGCGACCTGCGCCGCAACTCCACCGTCGAGCGCCTGGCAGGACTTGGCGTCAACGTGTCCGTGGGGCACGACCCGAACCATATCAGCCGCGACCTCAGCGCGGTCATCTTCTCCTCGGCGGTTAATCGCCTCAATCCGGAATTGGCGACGGCGCGCCAAGTGGGCGTACCCGTGATTCCGCGCGCCGAGATGCTCGGAGAACTGTTGCGTCTCGCCGACTTCGGCGTCGCGATTGCCGGCGCTCACGGCAAAACCACGACGACCTCTTTCGTCGCTTCGATCCTGGAGACGGCCGGCTACGATCCCACGGTAGCTATCGGCGGCAACCTGCGCAGCAGCGGCACCAACGTGCGCTTGGGCGGCGGCGAGGTGATGGTCGCCGAGGCCGACGAAAGCGACGCCTCCTTTCTTTTGCTGCTCCCCACCGTCGCACTGGTGACAAATATCGACGCCGAACATCTGGACCATTACGGAACCACCGAGCGGTTGCGCGAAGCGTTTTTGAAGTTCGTCGACCGCGTGCCGTTTTACGGCTTCGCCGTCCTTGGCATCGACAGTCCCCACGTCCGCACGCTGCTCGGAACGATGCGCAAGCGCGCGGTGACGTTCGGCGTGGCTGAAGACGCGGACTTTCGCGCGATCGATATCGAGGTGCACGGCCTGCGCACCGAGTGCACGGTGCTCGAGCGTGGCCGGCGGCTGGGCACTTTAAGCGTGCCGTTGCCCGGAGCCCACGTCGCGCTTAACGCGCTCGGCGCGATCGCCCTGGCGCGCGAGATGGGGATAGAGTTCGACTTGGCAGCCCGCGCGTTGAGCGAATTTCCAGGGATCAGTCGTCGTTTTGAACTTAAAGGCGAAGCTCAAGGGCGTCTTGTGCTGGACGACTACGCCCATCACCCGGCGGAGATTCGAGCCACGCTGGCCGCCGCGCGCTCGGCCTTTGGGCGCCGCTTGGTTGTCGTTTTTCAGCCGCATCGCTATACCCGGCTGCGCGATCTTTTCGAAGAGTTCGTCAGCGCCCTCGCGCAGGCCGATCAGCTCTATCTGCTCGACGTTTACAGCGCCGGCGAGGAGCCGATTATGGGAATCACTTCGCGCGCTCTGTACGACGCACTCATGCAACGCGGCCAAACGCCGGCGCGCTATCTGGGTCACGGACTCGACGGAGCGGCCGAGGTGGCCTCCGAGTCATCCGCCGGCGACCTGATCGTCACGCTCGGCGCGGGCGACGTTTATACGTTCGGCGAGGCCGTTCTCGAGGCACTACGCGCGAAGGCTTAGGCTTATGGACGCTCTGGAACGAGACCTCTATCACCGTTTCGGTTCGCGCCTGGAGCGAAACCAGCCTCTGGCGCCGTACACCTCGTTTCAGATCGGCGGACCAGCCGATCTGATGCTGACGGTGGAGAGCGAAGACGAGCTGTGCGACGCGCTCGCTGCGGCCCATCGCTATCTGACGCCCGTCTTCTGCTTGGGCAGCGGGACCAACCTGCTGGTGAGCGATCGCGGCGTGCGAGGGTTGGTTATCAGGCTTGGGCGCGCTTTCGCGCTAATCGAGATCGAAGGCACGCGAGTGTACGCGGGCGGCGCGGCGAAGTGCCGCGCGTTGGTGGAGGCGTCGGTCGAGGCGGGCTTGGCCGGCCTTGAATTTGGAGAAGGGATTCCCGGCACGGTCGGCGGCGGACTGTTGATGAACGCGGGCGCTTTCGGTGGTGAAATGTCCGCGGCTGTCGCCGCCGTGCACGGGGTTACCCGCGAGGGTCTATCGAAAACGCTGACCAAGGACCGGCTTCAATTCCACTACCGCAAAGCCGTGCTACCGGAAGCGCTGTTTATCACCGCGGTCGAATTCCTTCTCGCGCCCGGCGACAAAGAAAGACTGCGCGCGCGCATCGCGGAGGTCAGAGCCAAGCGTGCAGCGCGCCAGCCGGCCGGAATTCCCAACGCCGGTTCTATCTTCAAGAACCCGCCCGGGATGTTCGCCGCGCGGCTGCTTGAAGCGTGCGGGCTTAAGGACCAGCGGATCGGAAAGGCGGCGTTCTCTGAGCGCCACGCCAACTTTATCGTCAACCTAGGCGGCGCCAAGGCTGACGACGTCCGGGCGTTGATCGAGGCGGCGCAAACGAAAGTACATCAGCAGACCGGTGTGCACCTCGAGCCCGAGATCAAACTCATCGGGGAATGGTAGGCGGACTACGAGCGATGGCGGCAAAGCGCGGTCAGCGCAGGGACTTGAGCGAATGGAGCAAGCGGCTCTTGGGCCTGGTGTTGTGCGCCTTTTTCGGCCTCGGCGTGTTGGTCGGAGCCAGAATGGGAGTGTGGCGAATGCCCAACTGGTTGGCCGGTGGGATGCATGTGATGCGGGAGATGGTCGGCGGGTTCGGAGGTCAGCGATTTGAACAGCGTCCGGGCCCTGCCACTGGGGCAACAATCGCCTTGGTTCGGCGCGCAAAGGGATTTTATACCCTTAGCGCCGACGGCTCGATTGCGGGACCGACTTCGCCCGGTAAGGAGGCCGATTTGCCGATCCTAAGCGGGGCGGGAATCGAACAAGCCTCCGGGTCTGCGCTGCTTGATTACGCCGCTCTGGCCGTGCGCGCCGAAGCAGCTCTCTCACAAACCGTGTCAGAGTTGCGGGTGGGAGCGGACGGCACGGTGAGGGTTTATCTGGGCGCTTCGCCCACCGAAATCATCCTCGAGCCAAGCAAGGCCGAAGACGAACTGGAGCGGGCTGCCTGGGTGATGCGTCGCTGGCACGGACACGAGAGGCTCATTGCGGCGCTCGATGTTACACCCGCTGACGCCGCCGCGGTGCGCTTTCATTCACAAGGTCGTGCTTGGCCGGCGCCGAGCGCTCTGATGCATACGGCAATGACAAATACGAACGCATTGATCGGCCGTCGACCGGCGGCCGCAACAGGGAGAGCGGCGCGCTGATGAAGGGCTTGCGCGTCGGATTAGACGTAGGGACCAGCAAGGTGTGCGCCTTGGTGGCGGAGGCCTCGCGCGAGAGCGAGCCGACCGTAATCGGGTACGGCGTCGCTCCATGCACGGGGCTGCGCAAGGGAGTCGTGGTCAACATCGACGCCGCCGTCGAGGCGATCCGCGCCGCCGTGGGAGAAGCCGAGAAGAGCGCGGGCATCAAGATCACCTCCGCCGTGGTGGGCATCGCTGGGTCCCATATCGAAGGCCTCAACAGCCACGGAATCGTCGCGGTGCGCGGCGGAGAAGTGGGCGTTCGCGACGTCCAACGCGTGATCGAGGCGGCGCGCGCCATCGCAATCCCTCTCGATCGGCAGATCATACACATTCTGCCCCAGCGCTTTACCGTCGATGACCAGGCCGACGTGCGCGATCCCATCGGGATGGCCGGCGTGCGCATCGAGGCGCATATCCACGTCGTCACCGCGGCGCAGACCTACGCGCAGAACCTGATTAAATGCAGCGAGCGCGCGGGCGTCTCCGTGCAACAACTGGTGCTCGAGCCGCTGAGCGCGGCGACAGCCGCCCTGTTGGCCGACGAACAGGAACTCGGGGTGGCGCTGGTCGATATCGGCGGCGGTGCGACCGGCGTGGTTGTGATGCTGCGAGGCGCCGTGATGCACACCGCGGTGCTGCCGATCGGCGGCAATCATCTGACCGCCGACCTGGCTGCCGGCCTGAGAACGCCTACCGCCGAGGCTGAACGCCTGAAGATTGCATACGGCGTAGCGACGAACCACGTGGTCAAAAGCGACGAGGTCGTTCAGGTGCCGGGAGTCGGCGGGCGAGAGCCGCGAGCGATCCCACGCCGCCTTCTGGGCGAGATTCTCGGGCCCCGAATGGAAGAGATTTTCGCCCTGGTGCAGCGCCACCTGATCCGTTCGGGCGTCACCGACAGCCTCGCCTCGGGATTGGTGCTGGTAGGCGGAAGCTCTCTCTTACAGGGCACCCAGGAACTGGCCGAGCGTGTGTTCAACGTCCCAATTCGGCACGGACTGCCGGTTAACCTTAAGGGGATGCCGGAGGAGCTGATGAAGCCGATGTACGCGACCGCGGCGGGCCTGGTCCTTCATTCAAATGCAGAGAACGCCGGCGCGAACGGCGCTGACCGTCGGCGAAGATGGGAGAAGATGCGCTCACGTGTGAGCGGATGGGTCAGAGATTTTTTCTGACGTTTTTGCTAGCTCGCGGCGTTCGCAACCAGCGAGCCGCGATTTAAAGCCAACGCGGAGTGGCGGGGAGAGTGAGCAATGATCGAGTTGATTGATAATCCCGACCCGGGAGCGCGAATCAAGGTGGTCGGCACGGGCGGCTGCGGCGGCAATGCGGTAAATCACATGATTGCCGCGGGGCTCAAGAATGTAGAGTTTATCGCGGTCAATACGGACCTTCAGGCCCTGCAGCAAAGTCGAGCGCCGATGAAAATGCAGATCGGCACCGCCGTGACGCGCGGACGGGGAACCGGGGGTAATCCGGAGATCGGTCGCAAGTCGGCGCTCGAAGACGAAGAGCGGCTGCGCGAATGCCTGGCCGACGCCGAGATGGTGTTCGTTACCGCCGGTATGGGAGGCGGCACCGGCACCGGCTCCGCCCCAGTCATAGCGCGCCTGGCTCGAGAGTCCGGCGCGTTGACGGT
This sequence comes from Deltaproteobacteria bacterium, assembly GCA_021801125.1. Lineage (GTDB taxonomy): Bacteria > Desulfobacterota > Binatia > Binatales > Binataceae > JAJYYI01. The sequence continues at coordinate 4,738 of JAJYYI010000022.1, forward strand.
CGGCGTGGTCACCAAGCCCTTCCAGTTCGAAGGACGCCGTCGGATGGCGCAAGCGGATGAAGGACTGCGCGAGCTCAAGAACACGGTCGACACGTTGATCACGATACCTAATCAACGCCTCTTGTCGATCGCTAGCCGCACTACCCCGCTCGGCGAGGCCTTTCAGCGCGCCGATGAAGTGCTGCTGCAGGCAGTGCGTGGCATCTCCGAACTGGTAACAGTTCCGGGACTAATCAACCTCGACTTCGCCGACGTGCGCTCGATTATGGCCGAAATGGGGATGGCCCTGATGGGAGCGGCAGTGGCAACCGGCGAGAACCGCGCAATCGAGGCCGCACAGCGCGCGATCTCAAGCCCGCTGCTCGAAGAGGTTTCGATCAAGGGCGCGCGCGGCCTCTTGATAAACATCACCGGCGGCACGGATTTGTCGCTGTACGAAGTGAACGAAGCGGCCAGCTTGATTCAGGAAGAAGCCCATGAGGACGCCAATATAATTTTTGGCGCCGTCATCGACGAGCAGGTCACGCAGGAGATTCGTGTGACCGTCATCGCTACAGGCTTCGGCGACTTGGGCACGACGCATGCCTCGTCATCGTTGCCATTTAGCTCGGCGGCGCGTGTTTCAGCACCACCGCGCATCTCGGAGACCTTCCCGGTCGAGCCTCCGACACCGGTGACGGAACCCGCTCCGATACCGTCGCCAATCCCCACGCCCGCCCCAACGATGCAATACAAGACGCCGACCGCACAACTGAGGACGCCGGCACCTCAGATAAAGATGCCGCAGGCGCCGCTCAACCGGCCCATAAGGCGTTTGGGGCTCATAGTGGACGACGACCTCGACATACCAACGTTCAAGCGCCGCAGTGAAGAACCGGTCTACTCGATGGTGCATCTGGAACCGAGCCATCTGGTTGAGAGCGAGGAAAATCTGGACATTCCCACGTTTCTGCGAAAGCAGTGACGGCCGGCGTGGGTGCCATACATGCGCCGCTGTTCCGCGACCGCGGGCCGGCGGCGCATGATCAAACATGAAAGTCGGGCGCGGCCGCCGCGCCGAAAAATGCCCAACGAGGCATAAGCGATATCGCCTACCCTAGCGACGCGCCGGGGCACCTCCAACACGACTAGCCAATCGCCGTCTCCCAGATTCCTTGGGCGCCTTAAGGTCGCGCTCAAGCGCCCCAACGCAATCGAGCTTCCTCAGCTTAGGACTAACTCAGTGCGTACGAAGTCCTTGCAGTCGGAATCCCATACGAACGCCGCCACGTCGGCAAAGCGACCACCTCTGACCGAAATGACCACCTGGGCGGTGTCCGGATAGTCGGGCTCATTTGGATCAAACAGGCACGCCGCGGCGCGGTCGGTCGCGGAAAAATAAGCGTCGTGCTCAGGGTGGGAATGGTAGATTACGGAGATGGGCAGCCTTTGCTGCTCCGCTTCTTCGAGCACGGCGCGATGCTCCTCGGGATCCATCAGATACGCCGTGCGCGCGTCACGCGGAAATAGCGTTGGATTTTCGCGATGTTTTTCGTCTTGGACATTACGCACCGCACGCACGCGCTCGTCCGATCCGCAACCGAGGACGAAACCGCAACACTCGTGCGGATAGGAATGCTCTGCATTCTTGACTAAGAGCGCAAAATTGGAGGCGCGCAGACTTACAGTTGCCTTTCGTGCCATACTCAAGTAACCAGGCGAATCATGATGTGGAATCCGAGAGCCGGGTGCTTGCCTTGCCGTAGCTCCGTTTGCTACTTTGCGAACCCGGTCCCTCCGTCGTGATTTTTGCGCAGAACGTCCCCGTCGTCTAGCTCGGCCTAGGACACCGGCCTTTCACGCCGGTAACACGGGTTCAAATCCCGTCGGGGACGCCAGCGCGTAAATGCCTGATTTTATTGGCTTTTTGGCGCTCCGGCCGACCTTCGGCAAGCCCGCGCCTAGACCGTTTGACAGCCAGTTTGACAGCCACGAGGTCTAAAAACCCCCCGTTTTCGCCCCGGTTGCGCCAGTCAGGAGCGCGTCCATTGCGGCCGCAGCTTCGCGCTTAAGCGCATCGCCGACGTGCGCGTAAAAGCCGGCGGTTACAGCAAGCGAGGAATGGCCGAGAATCTCTTGGATCACCTTCAGCGCTACACCTTGGCTGAGCATAAAAGCCGCTGCGCTATGTCGAAGGTCATGAAAGCGCATAGGCGGTAGGCCCGCCTTGGTAAGCATGCGGCGGAAGTCACGATATAGCGTCATCGGATCGAGCAGCGAGCCGCTGCGGTTGCAGAAGACAAGGCCAAGGTCGCGCCATCTACGACCGGCGAATAGGCGTTCTTCAGCCTGACGGCGCCGATGCTCGCGCAGCGCTTGGACCGCGAACTGCGGAAGCGGCACGGTTCGGTTGCCCTTGGCGGTTTTGGTTTCGACCATTTTGACGCCATCGGGAAGCCGCTGGACGGCGCGGCGCACAGTTAGACGGCCCGCGTCGAGGTCGAGGTCATCCCATTTAAGCCCAAGTGCTTCGCCGCGCCTAAGTCCAAGGCATAGCGCCACGACGTAGAGCGCTTCGAGGCGTTCGCCCTTGGCCGCATCGAGCAGCCTTTGTGCTTCGTCCAACGAAAGATAACGGACCGGCGCGCGCCGGATCGACGGCACGTCAACCAAAAGCGCCGGGTTGCGCGGAATCATGTTCCAGCGCACGGCGCGGTTGAACGCAAGCCGCAAGAGATTGCGGACATGGACGACGGACTGCGCAGATAAGCCTTCCGCAATTTTGGCGTCAAGCAAGCGCTGGATATGCTGCGGCGAAAGCTTGTCGAGGCGAATCGAGCCCAAGGCCGGCGCGATATGGAGCCTAACTAGGCCTTCGAAACGTTCAAGCGTTCGTGGCCGCACCTTGTCGCGGATCGAATCGAGATACGCGGCGAGAAATTGGCTAACGGTTTGGCGTTCGGGCGCAATCGGAAGGCCGGCGGCTGCATCGGCGCGCGCCTTGAGAAGTTTGTCCTGAACTTCTTGCGCCGTGGCGCCGTAAAAATACTTGCGTACCCGCCGGCCTTGCCAGCCCAAGCTGAGGACGCCAGCCCAACGCCCGTCTTTGCGCTCGAAGATTGAGCCCTCATTACGATTCCGACGTGCCATAGCCGTTTGCGCTCCTTTTTTGAGTTCGCTTTCTTTCTCGATAACGCTGCGAAGCGAGCCGCTGAGCAACTTTTCTTCCGCACTTTTGGCAGTAGCACGCGCGGTCTCGGCGAGGCTGTCTTTTGACTTCAAAGAACCGACTGCATCCGGCACAGAGCGCAACGACACGGCGCCCGGCAACGGTTGCGGCAAGCTGGAAGCCGATCTGCGCAAAGCCCGTGGGAAGTGGCAACAACCTAAGACGCGGTGGCGTGTTAATGAGCATAAGATGCATACGGCACTCGCCCAGCCATCGATTGACCGCAACTATCGGATCTGACGTAGGGCGACGGTAGGCGCGCTGAAGCCACGCCAAGTCAGCATGGCGCTCGGACGCTTGAGGATTAGCCAGGAGGTTGAGGATGGCGCGCGCGAGCCGCGAATAGGCATACCAGACGCTAAGTTTTTCGCGGACCCAAGTTAAGCCGTCCAAGCGTTTGGTCCATTGCGAACATGGCGGCACTTTGTGCCAGCACGAGCGACCGTGTTCCGCGCAAAGGCCAAGTGAGCCGAAACACCGCGCGAAAGCCAGCGCTTTGGTCGCATCCCCTCTGAGCCGTCCTGGTTCGCCCCGTGCTAGCTCGATGAACTGGAGCAACATCTTACGCGGCGGCGGAGCCAAACAAGAACTCGAAAGAAGGTCCGGACCAGACTGCTGGTAGCCGAATTCCAGCCACACCCCATCTGAAGAGACTTGCGCCCGTTCGGGCTTGAAGAAAGGCTCGAACAGAAAACCCGCGCCCAAATCATCGCCAAAAAGCTCGACGAAATCGAAATCGGCTACCGGAGAATTCTTCAGCGTCATCTTAGCGTCATTGTACAGGATTTCACCGGGTGGTCAATCGTGGACCAAAATTGCCGTGTCGAACCCTTCACGTGAGGTGATTTGTAATGGGTGAAAAAATGTACTTGCGAATTACTGAACTTGCAGAGGCGCTCGGAGTTTCGCGCGCGACCGCTTACAACTTAGTCCAGTGCGGCCAAATACCGAGCATTCGCCTAAAGGGCCACGGCGACCGTCATATTGTGCGAGTTCCCGCTGAGGCTTTACGTGCTCTTGCCGCGCGCACCTGTCCCCCCGCTAAGCCTGCGGCTGGCGGCGCGGCTGCGCCCGAGGACGCGGAATGAGCCGCGACCCGTGCCCGCCGGGCTGCCGCTGCCCGCGATGCCTCGACTTCGAGGCGCGGTATTTACTCGCGCACGCGCGCGGCATCTTATCGCGGCGCGCGACCGTCGAGGCCTGCAAATTGACCCGCGCCGGCGTGCCCGTTACGGCTGCATCGGTAGGCCACGCGCTGGCGTTGTGGCTGCTCCACTCGCGCCCATACCCCATCCCCGCACGCAAGGAGATCGGCGATGCCGCAATCGGCCGGTTGGTCGAGCTTTGCGCCGCTGAGGCCGCTGGAGAGCACGCATGACCATTGATCCCGCATTCGTCGAAGCCGAGTTCGCGCGGCAGAACAACGAGCCGTCGGCGCGCGAGCATCTAAGAGAGGCGCGAGCGGCGCGGTTCGCCGACGTGGCAGCGGCGATTCGCGAAACCGTCCTGGACGGCGAGTTGTCCGCCTTCGACCGGCGCCGGCGCGTCCTGGAGATCGTGCGCAAGGCGCTGACCGCGCACGGCCATTTTTGCCGGACGGCTGATAACCGATCCTTTTATTTCGCGCGCTTCGACCGGCAGCTTTATGACATCGAGCAGCAAGCGTTCGCTCATCTGCTCGCCTGGATGAGCGGCTTATCGCCCACAGAAAACGAGTTCCGGTTCGTCCACGCTATGTTGGCGGCGGAAGCTGCGCGCGGCGATGTGGTCGAGGTCCATAATCTCGCGTTTTTTGACCCTGCTAGCGGCCTACTTGCCATCAGCGACGGCGGCCCTGGCGTCTGGGTTCGCGAGCGCGGCGGCGACTGGCGGCGTCAATTGAACGGCGAGCGCGGCCTGCTGTTTTTTGCTGAGCCTGACGCGGCGCCGTGGGAGCCCGATTTCGACGCGGCGCCGGGCGCCCTAGATTGGTTTCTGCAACAAATTCCGTTCGCCGATGACGGTGCGCTAAGCGCTGAGGACCAACGCGCGGCGTTTTTGATCTGTGTCCTAGGTCTTTTCTTCCCCTGCTTTTCGCGCACGGTCATGATTCCGGCTTTTGTCGGCCCGCAAGGTTCGGGCAAGACTACTGCGATGCGGCTGACCGGACGCTTGCTGGTCGGCCCCCAGTTTGACGTTATGCAGCTTCGCCGCGACAAAGAGGATGCGTTTGTAGCGGCCGTCACAAACCGCCTGGTTTGCGGGCTGGATAATGTAGACGCGCGCATCGCTTGGCTCGAGGATAGCTTAGCTACCCTCGCGACCCGCCAGCGCTACCAATTGCGTCGGCTCTACTCCACCAACGATTTGGTCTCCTACGCGCCCCGAGCGTTCGTAATGGTATCGAGCCGCGACCCGCGTTTCCGACGCCCGGACGTGGCCCAACGTCTGCTCATCTTTCGATTCCGCATGCTCAACACCTTCCGCGATGAGCCGGCAATTTTTGCCGATCTGGAAAAGCATCGGCCAGCGATCTGGGCGGCGATGTTGGCGATGTTGGCGATGACTGCCGACAAAATCTTAGATTTTGAGCCCCCGCCGATGAAGTTTAGGATGGCTGACTTCACGGCCTTTGGTTGGAGAATTTTCCGTGCGAGCGGCAATCAAGACGCCTGGACCGCCTTACTGGCGCGGCTTGAGAGCGCGCAAAATGAATTTGCCGCTGAGGGTGACGCGGTGATTGACGTTTTGCGGACGCTGCTAGAGCGCGACGGGCAAATCGGCCCTATCGAAACTGGCGAGCTTTTCCGTCTGTGCCGGCCCCTAGCCGAGGACATCGGAGCCCTTACCTTCCCACGTACGGCAACGGGCTTTGGCCGTAAGCTAACAGGCATGGCACGGATCATCGAAGGGGAGCTAGGCGCCAAGTTTACGGAGCAGCGCGGACACCAAGGACGGCGGACGATCGGCATTACCCGGCGAGGTTGAGATGAGCCTGTTAGACGCGCTGCTAGGCGAGAATTTCGGGACTTTTTCCGAAACATCATCGCCATCATCGCCACCATCGCCCAAACCGGCCCGCGCGGGCGATGTTGGCGACGTTGGCGATGATATTTGGGAAAAAGATCAGAAATCCGCGCGGCCCGCGCCTGAGCCGACCGCTGCCGAGCGCGCGCTTGTTGATAACCGCCCTGCTCCGGTCGAACCCGCGCCGGTCGAGAACCCCCGCCTAATCCCGGTCATCGACGAGGCGCGCCTGATGATCCGCTACCTGCGCGAGTACGTCCTGCCCAAGCCCGAACCGCCGGTGCTACGCCAGCGCATCGAGGCCCTGGATAGCCTTGAAGACCCCGAGCGCATCCTTGCCGAGCTGCGCGAGGTCGAGGCTGAGGTCATTGCGGCCGGCGGCGAACTTCCCCCGCGCTTCGGCCCGCTTAAGGCTAACCTCGCGCGCTTGGTCGAGGCGGTTAGCACGGCCCAAGTCCTGCTCGGCCCGCTTGACCCGAAACTGGTTAAGGTTGAACGCCCGAGCTGGCCTGAACCCTGCCCGGCTTGCGGCGAATCGATCTGGTGGAACGCCCCGGCTGGCCGGCTATGCCTTAGTTGCAACCCCCACGTGTTTCAAGCGATAGGCGAACCCCACGGCGAGGCTGCCCATGGCTAAGGAATCATCGCCCGAACAGCGCGCCTTAGTTCTGCTTGAGCAGCTACGGCGCCAACACGCCAGCTTCGAGGGCATGGCGCGCCTGGCGAAGGCCTTACGCCCGGCGTTGTCTGGCGACCATCTTGTCATTCTCGACGCGGCCGAGCGCTACGCAGCAAGCCTGCCCAACCGACGGCTTGGCGACGACCCGGCTATCGCCGACGCGCTGGAGCAGTTAGACGCCCGCTTGGCGCAACGCACACACCCTAGGAAGCCAACCCATGGGACTTGAATCTGCCATCTTCACCCTCGCCCGCCTAGCCGAGGTGGAAGACGCCCTGCTCGCCATCGCCGAAGTAATGCGCACCGGCGCCCGCAAGCTGCACGAACACTGGCGCACGTTCTCGACTGAACATCACCTCGAGCACGCCCGTGCGCACCTTCAGGCGTTCGACGCCGGCGACAGAAGCGAGGACCACCTGGCGCACGCGCCAACGCGCCTTTTGATGGCGCTGGCCACTAAAGCGTAACATGCCGCCGACGTGCCTTGCCTGTCGCCATGTTCGGCGCCGCGAGATTGACGAAGCGCTGCTCGCTGGCGAACCCCTGCGAAGCATCGCGAAAGGTGTTTCGTTATCGCCGGCGGCGATTTTCCGCCACAAAAGCCACCTTGGCGAGCGCTTGGTAGCCGTGCACAAGCAACAGGAAGCGCGCGAGGCCCGGACCTTAGCCGAGCGGCTGGACGAACTGGCCCGTTTTGCGAATACACTTGCCCGAGAGGCCGTGGATGGCGGCGACAAGCGAACCGCGCTGTTAGGCGTTCGCGAGCTGGCGCGGTTGTTGGAGCTGGAAGCGAGGGCGAGCTGCGAGCTTGCCCCAACCCCGCACGTGCAAGTTAACATCGCGAACCTGATGGCTTCGGACTTGGGCGCGCTCGATTTGGAGCAGCGCGAGTTGCTGTTGGACAAGCTTCTGGCGACCGGCGCGCGACCGCCAGTCTCCGCGCTGCGGGCGATCTAGGACGCTGACAGCGGCGACGACGCGGACTGAGCCCCATTAGGACCGCCAACGGGCTTTTCAATCGATGCTCGCCCCAAAAATTGGCACGCAAACGGGCTTCAGAGGTATCCTGAGGGTAAGACCTAGGTCACTATGCGCCCGGTTTTCGAGCTTCCGCGTAGGCCAAACCGGTCCTGGTGCATTATTAGCAGGCGATTCCTAGCGCCCGGCTGGCTCACCTACCCCTCGGGAATGAGCGTGCTTGCCGAGATGGGCTCAGTGGAATCGTATGATTTCGGGCTTGGTCGGGGCTTCCGAATCGGGAACGAGCTCTCTTGCCGAGACGGGCTCAGTGTGATCGCAGTGGACCTCGTCGGACTCCCCGATACACTTTGCGCCAGGGCCAGCTATCCAATCGACGACGAGCGCCGCCATCCTGAGCAGATCGTTACCCGTATCAGCGGTCTGATACGGGGTCGGATGCCACCACTTACCGCCATCGGAGCTGATGAAGATAGTCGCCGGCGGGTCTAGGAGGTCTGCGCCGACGAGGATGACCTGATCCCCATCATACTCTACTAGATACATCTTTCGTGGCATTTCCCTTCTCCTTGCCCGGCCTTGCCACCGGGGCTGCGGTTTACGCCGGGCGATTCCTAGCGCCCGACCCGTGAGCCGGCAGCGCTGCCGCGCCACAAGCGGCGGTAGCCCTGCCACCTACCAACGTCCTTGCTGTACATGCGCGCCAAGCTGGCCATCGTGTCGAGGTGAAACGACGTGAGCGCCCCTAATTCTTCGCCGCGATAATTGACTGCGAGCTGAGCGACTTCGGCGGCCGCGCCGCGGATGGCGCAATTTGGGATGAAATCGCCGACCGTTCCGAATAACCGCTGCTCCTGCACTGCGCATAGCTCTTTCCTAGTCATAGTACACCCCTTTGCCGCGCCGGAACGTCTACACTACGTCTACACGGTCGGTTTAGCGAACCGTGCGGCATTCCATCGGGAGCGGGAAAAAGCCTTGAATTTCGCGGTTTTTTGGGTAGCCACCCGTCGGATTCGAACCGACGACCTGCTGATTACGAAAAGCCTACGGCCCATACTACCGTCAACGACCCTGCGAAAAGCCCGACAAAATCAAGGCAAACCGGGGGCTAGCTCCTCACGGTAGTTCGGCGTTTTTCATCGGGTTACGACACCTCATAGGCACCCGCGCATCACAGCACTAGCCGACGCGGAAACCGCGAGTTCATCTCTCATCTGCGGTTCGGCTGTTTCCTTATCTACCGGTTCAAAGCCATCGGGTACTGTCGCAGCTTTACCCGCGAAGCCCGCTTATTTTCAACCATCGTTCTATTGAGGTGCCTTTCGCGCGTTGCTAGAATACATTCAGTGAAACGTGCTCTCTCGCCGAGCACCCGACTGCTGGGAAAGGGCTCACAACGGCGATACAATCAATGTTAGTGAAGCTACAAGCTGACATCGACGGTCCACTGGAGGGTCGGCTGCTTAGTGGAAAGGAGGCGGTACTCTCCTACTCTCCATATTTTCTTTCAACCTCGGCGATTCGCGCTGGCCTCTCTAGGTTTAATCGCCAGCTTGACTAGCCTTCCCGGAGCCGGTTTGAAATTGCCGCAGATGACACGTAGAGGCTGAATGCGCCGAAAATATCGAAAGCCGCCGATCGTCGAGGCGATTTGCGAGTTTAGTTTCGAGCCTGGGCAGCCTTGGGACGGCACCTTACCCGGTCTCGTTTATAGCGAGGTCAAGGAGAGCTTCCCCAAGAAGCGGCAGCAGGCCGTCTTCCAGCTTGGAATTCAAATCGCAGGGCAAAATCCTGCCGCAGCTCCGCTGTTTGGACCCCCTGCCGCAACGCAAGAAGCGTTTTCGAGGCCGCTTTTTCTGTCAGAAGATGAACGTACGCTGATTCAGATCGCACCGGATGTTCTGACGATAAACAAACTGCGACCTTATTCGTCGTGGAGCGACCTTAAGCCGTTGGTCTTGGACGTGTTGGCAAAGTACCAGAAAGCGGCCCAACCAAAGGCGATTCGTCGGCTAGGGGTGCGCTACATAAATCGCATACAGATACCATTGGCTGAGGTTCAGATTCAGGACTACCTTGTCGCTTTTCCGAACCTTCCTGAAGCGCTGCCCCAGCGCATAAGCGTTTGGATGCAACGATCTGAAATTCCGTTCGATGAGCTAGGAACGCTGATCCTCCAAACGGGTTCAGTGCGAGAGCCGGGCCATGAGGGGGTAGTTTTCCTGCTGGATCTGGACTTCGTAACTTCAGGACAACCGTTCGGAGTTGAACTGGCTGCCGATAGAATCGAAACAGCCCACGAGAAAGTTGAATTGGCCTTTGAGACCTGCATCACTCAGAAATCGCGCAAGCTTTTCGAGGAAATACATTGATGGCCCTCGCGACAACGAAATATCGATCAAACCTCAAGGGTGACGTAGAAGCCTATGTCCCTTGCCTCGGCTCGTCAGGTGAAGGCTTGGGAGCTGAGTTTGGCGCGTATTTACAATATGCGCTTGGCTCGTATTGCTCGTTGCCGCAGCTTGGGCACGTCTCACCTGTATTCATCACACAAGATAAATCGGCTTGGCTTCTAGAGGAGTTGGCCTTGCAGCTGGGAGCGCTCCTCCGGAAGGTGGCTGCGGACGTTACCGATTATACGGGGCTGCCGGAGATGCTGGAAATGCCATCACTCCCTGCAAAAAAAGCAACATTGCGATTGGTTCGATCAGAGCGGTCTCAGTTTCGCTTCTTTGAAGATTGAGGGGCGGTGGCCTCGCCGAAACCAGAGTGCCGTTCGATGATGACTGGTACGAAGTCGTCCAAGATGGGAGCAAATTGCTTCAGGGAGATCTGCTTTCTGCATGTCCCATATTACGGTTAGATCGCGACGTACCCTATCCTCTGCCAGACGAGATCCCCACAATAGTACAGCCGGCTGACATTGTAGTTCTTACGCAGAGCTGTGATTCCGATCAAAACAAGGTGACGGGTGTCGTGTGTTGCACCCACTTTGATCTGGAAGAAGCAAAGGAAAAGAACCAACAGCTCTCGAGAAAAAACGTTCTCGAGGAAATAAAGAAGGGTCGCCACGTCCGTTATACGCTGCTGGCGGCGAGGGACGCGCACCCAAGTATCAGGCTTCGGATCGTCGACCTCGGTGATATTTTTGTGCTGCCGAAGACGTTTCTAGAAAAGGTTGCCGCATCACAGAATCCGCGCCTGCGCTTGCGCACACCATATAGGGAACACCTCGCGCAAGCCTTCGGACGATTCTACATGCGGGTTGCTCTTCCTCGCGAGCCGTTTTGACCAACACAGCTTTGCTGAATAAGGGTTGCCGGGAAAGTTTCTGGAATTTCATGGCTAGACTACTATCTCCTCGGCTGCTCTATGACTTCCGTTCGTTCAGGATGTTAAGGTAATGCCCGTCGTCCCATTCGTGTTCCAGGTACTGCCGGAAATCCTCAACCACAGAATTGATATCGCTCTTGTCCCAGAGGACCGAAGTCCGAGGTTGAAACGCGGAAAGCGAGACTGCCTTCGGAGTCTTTTCTCCAACCGCGGCGGCCAGTAGCTTGGCGAGCACCTCTAGATCCGCCGTCGGCATCGTCCGCAGACACTCAGCCATCGTTTCCGCCGTGCGGGCAGCGAGGAGTTCCTGCGCGGGTTTCAGGTCGTGCGCGGACTCCAGTTTCTCGTGTATCCGTCGCGTCATCAGGAATCCCGCGAAGCGGAGCAGCGCGTCTTGTCCAGCGGCTTGTAATTGAGCAGCGGCCTCACGCCGACGTTCGACCTCTTCCGCCAAGCGCCGGAAACTCAGCTCGCGATTTTCAACTTCGTCGAGTACGGTCCCGCGTTCGCGAACCTCGCGCTCAGCGAGATCGCGATCCTCTGGCGAGCGGCGCAGCCGCGGCGGCCGCGTCGATGCGCTTTCACGAAGCGTTCGAGCCGCCGACTTTGCTTCGGTTACCGTCGAGAGCTGCTGCAAGACTCGAAGGGGATCGCCGCCTAGGATGCCGTTGGCGGCGGATTCCACGTCGGCCTGTGACGCCTGTAGCGCCATCAAATTGTCGAGATAGGCAGGTACGTACGACTTTTCCAGCTTTTCGAGTCGCGGCAGAAGCCGTGTCTGAACAGTGTCGGGGTTGATAATCAAGTCCGGAGCATTCTGAAGCTCTTTCTGTACTTCTTGCTGAGCACGCCCGATCTCCACGGTCGCCGCATTATCGGGCGGAAGCGGAGCATTGGCCAATCGCGCGGCACGCAAGAGAAGGGTACGCGTGTCGGTGAACCGTTCGCGTAGCTCTTTGAGCCGTCGCACATTCTCACGAAACGTCGTTAGATGCGACGACGTCAGCTCTTCTACACTGGCTACGCCAGCCGCACAGACCACCGCCCTCGCGAATGCTTCAAAGACCTCATCATGAGAAAATGTCTCAGGCTTTTTCTCCTTGGCAAATTGCAGCCAAAAGAGCAGCAAGTCATCGAACGGGTTGTCGCGCTGGCGCTTCAGGATGCGAAACAGTTCCTTGAGATCGTCATCGATCCGCTGAAGATCGCCGGTTTCCAGCCAACGATCGGTCCACAACTCGCGGAGAGCTTCCTCGGCTCTTGGCTGGTCGTATTTCGTACCCAGGGAGCCGGGAGTCTGTTCGAGTACCGCTTCCAGATAGGGCGCAAGAAGAGGCCATGCTTCAGGCGCCTTGGCCAGCTCGATTCGTTGAAGTCCGCGAAGCGTCTCCGGTTTGAAGTCGATGTTGGCGATCGTGGACCTGTCGATCCACGCGCCCTTTCGATCGCTGATTCTGATCTGCCCCTGCTGCGCAAGGCAGAGCAGATAGACATCCACCATGCGACGGGTCAGCCCCGGCGACTCGTTCCCATCCTTTGGGTCATAGCCCGTGAACCAATTGTAAACCGTTCGAATATCGAGGCCGGCGCCACCGCGTTCTTCAACACGTTCCCGGATCTGCTGGTAGAACTGGGAGCGCGACGGATTAAGCCGCCTCGGGTCGTTTTCATCAACAAGACCGAGCGGACCGGCAAAGTTCTCAACTGCGCTCCAGAGCTGATCGCCTTCGCTCACCGCTTTGCCCAGTTTGACGAGACCGTTGATCAGCTTGACGGCGCCTTGCACGTCGAACTTGCGATTACCGAAGTCGATCGATTTCGAGGCATAGCAGGTATCCATCGCTTTGCGCGCCATCGATTCGATTGCGCCGCGAACGCCCCCGACCGTCTCAATTTCAAGCGAGGTTCTGCAGGTTTTTGCGACGCCCCGAGCGTAGATCGACTGGATGATCGCAAAAGCCCGTGACGCTTCACGGCGAAAAGTGATCCGCGCCTCTTTCGCGATTTTCGTGTCGTTGTCGCCAGCAACGTAAAGATGCGCCATAACCGCGGCCAGCGTCGCGCGTTCCTGTTCCGTTGGTTCTGCTGGCGCCCAGACGCACAGGCGCGGGTCCGCCGGCTGCCGGCGCTTGAGAAATGCCTCAACGTCCTTTTCCGTCGCGGGGCGGGTGGCGACAAAAATGGTGAAATCGTCTTCGTTGCCGTGAGTGTCAATCTCGGGCGGCTGGACGTTTGGCAGCGTGAGGTCGGCGCCGGTCACGCGGCCTGAGCGCTCCTGTCCATGCCAGGTGACCTTGATTTGAACCTGACGGCCTTCTTCAGCAGTAAGGAAATCCGCAAGCGGCGAGGATTCCTCGGCGTCGGAAAAGCGAAGAATCTGGTCGAGATATCGCAAGAACAGGGGCCGGTCGGTTTTGAGCTTTTCGGTCGCTTGGAAGACCAGATCGTCGTACTGGCCGCTCTCTTTGGGCACGAACTCGTAGCGGCCTTCGCGCTGCCGTATCTGGTTGCGCAGCTTGGTTCGCATTTCATCGAGCAGGGTCTCGTAATGGTCGAGCTGCGCCTGAAGTTGATCCTCACCCGGCTTCAGGTCGCACACCGCGTCGAGAATCTGCTCTTTGGTCAATCCCGCCACGCCGGCGATATGGTAGAGGAACAACGTATTTAGGATGCGCTCGGCCCGCGTGCGATTCTGCGGACGGGCAAGCATTCCGTCATTGATTCGCTTCAGGGTTGCCTGAGCCGCTTCCAGTGCGGCCACTGCCTCCCTGAATCGGCTACGGATGCTGATGGCGCCTGATGCCGACGTGGAAGGCGTTTCGGCGTACGACATGAGATCGTCGAATACGTTCCAAAGCGGCACGAGATCTTTGTCCTGCTTCTGGATCGCACGCTTGAGCGCCGTATGCAGGAACGCGATCGTCGAGCGCGTGCCGGTAAGCCTGGTCGAAATCGCCCGGATGATCTCGATCGACTCCGGCGGGAAAGGGAACGAGGCCTCGAAATCCTCGGCGCTGGTGTTTTTCACCCACGGGATGAGGCTCTTGTATCCCGAGTAGTAAACCGAAACGGCTCTACGATCTATGATGGTCCGGGTCCTTTGGACGACGATATCGCGGAAGCGTTCGGCCTTATGCTCCAACAGCTCCTCGCGCAGACGATCGGGCCCGATTATTTTGCGAGGATTGGTATGTTCCGACTGCGCCGCGACGATCGTCCAGATCGGAAGCCCGTCCGACTTGGCAAGTTTGCTCGATAGCGTGAGCAGGCAATCCTCGTCTTCGGCGGTGAACTGCGAGCGGCGCAGATACTCGGACATCTCGTCGATCGCGATTAGAACTCCCTTGTAGCCCGCCTCAAGGATGTCGCGCACCGCCCGCGACAGGCGCTCACCGCGCTCCGTCGCGACCTTGGGCGCCAGGTTCTTGTACCGATAGAAAGCCGCCAGTACCCGGCCTGCGTCGCGCTGAGAGGCTGGCTCTTTCAGCGCCCGGATCAGCTCGTCGTACTCATACTTCGGCAGGCCTCGCGTCAGCCTCTGGTCGGCCAGGAACGTGCGCAAATCGTTTCGGAAGAGCCGTTCGTGTTCCTGGAGGAACAACCGGGCTAGATGTTCTTCGGGATATACCGCAAGTGGTTTGCCCTGCAGAAGGTCGAAAGTGGTTTGGGCCTCCTCCAGGACGAAGTCTTCGAGTTTGCGATCGTGGCCGCCGCCGCTACCTTCGAGCGAGAAGACGATCGGGAAAATCTTCTTGTTCTCGATTTTCTTCCGCCAGACGGAATCCAGCCGGGCCCCTGGTCCGGCCTTTTTCTCTTCGTCCTCGCGCTGCTTTACGCGATCCCATGCGCGCGGCCCGCCGAGCGCGATAACCGCGCTCGCCGCCAACAGATGCGACTTGCCGACGCCGAACTCCGCCTGAATCCAGAAACCCTGCCCCTCGTCTTCAGCGATCCGCTGCAGGATATCGTTCAGGTAGCGGCGCACCGGGTCGATGAAGAATTCGTCGAGCGTCTCAAGCCGTACGCGCCCTTTCTTTTTGGACTCCCGGCGTTCCGCGTCGCTCTTGCCTTCCCAGACGTGCTGAGTCAGCGAGTAGACGCTGTGGACTTCCTTTGGGACCTTGAGGATGTCCTTGAGCGGCGGGCGCGCCGCAAAATTCGAGAGACTCGACTGACTCATTCGTCCGAGGCCTCCTCGGCTTCCTCCGATTCCTCTTCAGCTTCCGGCTGCCCCGCTGCGCGGCGGGCGGCGCGCCGGCAGCGCTGATACCATTCTTCGGCGTCGTACCGATCATCCTCGCCAAGCTGCGCGAGCTGGGCGGCGAGGCCGCCCTGTTCAAAAAGCACGACGCCCTCCTCGGCAAGACCGAACATAGCGCAATGCTTCATCCAGGCGTGCAGCGTCTTCAGGTCGGGGCGGCGCTCGGGCGGAAAGTCGCCTTCGCCTCTTATAAAGGCTACGAACTGGCGGATGCGCCGGCCGATGCCGGTCTGACGGGCGGCGCATAGCGAGGCGGCTTCGTTGTGGTCGGGCGCCCGGTAAAGCCACTTTTCGCCGTCGCGGAAACGCACAAGGTATTCATCGAGAAACTCCGCCAGGTTGCGCCGTGGCGTCGCTCCGGCCCCGCGGCCTTTGAGCCATCGCGTCAGGTAAAAGAACAGGCAATCGTAGAACTCGACGCCCCTGAGCCGTCCAGCAAGCTTGAAGGCTGCGGCTTGCTTCGCGTCCTTTATGAGCGACCGTTTGATGAAGGACTCGATATCGTTGATGAAGGACTCGATATCGTTTTCGGCGGTGTCTTCATCGGCCAGATGCGGCGTCTTTAACACGATCTCCGCCCCGAAGGTCGCCGGCACGCCCGCACAGCGCAGCCGGGCGAAACGCACCAGCGCATCGCCGGCCCGCTCTTCGTTTTGGATATCGCCTTCCGAAAGGCTTTCGAACTCCTCTTTTAGGAACCAGCGCCCGGACTCGGAACGGAACGCCACTTCGGAAAGGATGTCGTCAAAGCGATGCTCCGCCATCTGGCCGCGTGTCAGCAGGCGTTTGAGCACCGTATCCCACAGCTTGTCGCGGGTCTGCCCGGCGGTTGCGGAGAGCGTCTCGATGAGGATTTCGCGGACGCGCGCGGACACGAACCGCAGCTCGCCCTGCCCGTTCTCGCCCCGTTCGCCGGGGCGCGCCTTGCGGCAGTTCAGGACGAGATCGGACTTTACCACCTTCTCCGCGAAAAGCTGATTGAGACTCTTTTGCCTTGGATCGAGGACGGTGACCGTGTGAATTTCAAACCCGGTGTCCAGCAGCATGTTCTGGACGCGAGTCCACGTGCCAGGATCGGTGTCGTGGTAGCAGAGCGAAAGCCACCGGCCAGGCTTAAGCGCTTCATAGCAGCGCGCCAGCACCGCTCGAAGATCGCTTTCCCAGTCGTCAACTGACTTGTTCCGGAAGGGATTTACGATAATTTCGTCGTTTAGCCACGAACCGTCGAAGCCTAGCCATGACTCCCACACGAAATTGAGCTCACCATATTGAACGCTGTCGACATAAGACGGGTCGGTAAAGATGTAGTCTATTGAAGCGGCTTGCAAGCATTGTGCGGTTCCAGCGCTTTCTGCTGTCACGACCGCGTCGCCATTCAGATAATCGAGCAATGTGTGCTCCGCTTGCTCGATCTTCTTTACCTTGTTAATGAGGTGCCGCGTTGGGGTTTCGATGCTCGAGATCTGAGGAATGTAGTAGGTTCCTGTGAGTAGATAGAACGGAAAGGTGGCGTACGGAACGTACCTGTTCATTCGACTCAGGCCCATGCAGACGCCGGTGAATGCAAGCTGTAGCGCTTCAACTGACTGCTCTGGCTGACGTGTACGTCGCAGTGCGGAGAGCCATGCTGCGAGCGCCCAGAGGTTGCGCTTGGTGTAAAGGTCTTTAAGTTCCCGCGCATCCTCGGGCCGGAAGTCTTTTTTATAGCCAAACCTGTACGGGAGCGCTTTCCAAAGGTCACCCTTCGGGTACCAATGCGGGCTCTCGGCTCTTTCGATCGTCTCGATCTTCCCGAGGTCGTACTTCTCAAAATACCGGCCCTTGCGCGAGCGCCGGTCTTCATCGTGCCGGCGCTCATCGGATTTAGGCTTGCATCTGTCAAGGCAACCGTAGCGAACAAGCACCGGAACCGCGCCGAACTTCTTCGTGCGCGTCGAGATAACGAACTCGCGATGCGGATGGCCGTGGCTTGCGGCCAGGCAATGCGGGCAGACCCGTTTTTTCTTCAGTTCCGTCCGCCCGGCTTTCCTGCCGCCGACCGGATAGGGCACCTGCTTTTCCGGACAGTCGAACAGCGCCACCACCTGCGCGCAATTCGGGCATTGAAAGCGCTCCGAATAAACCACATACTCCGTGGTCGCCTCTCCCTCGCATCGGTCGCATCGCGTCTCGTAAAGCCAATCCAGTTCCTGCTCAAGGTTCGCGATATCCTTGCCAGTTATTTCCTTGAGCTTGCGCCGGAGATCGGCCGGATATGGTTCAGTCATCGTCCGCTCGTAGGCGGCGCGCAGCTCGTCCGGATCTACCGGATGGGTGTAGCAATGCGAAATGAAGGCGGCGGCGGGCGAGGCGTCGATCAGCACGCACGGCCGATCCTCCATCATCGCGGCCACGCCCGTCATCCCGGAACCGGAGAAGCAATCGAGAACCAGGCCGGTTCCACGCGGATAATATTTCTCCGGCACGTAATGGCGGATGTATTCCCGGATTGCGGCCCAATGCTTCTTCGACCAGTAGCTGTGCATGTCGTAGATCGCCTTGGGCGGCGCAGCCTTATCGACGATCAAGTCGCGGTCGAAGGCGGGAACGTCGTATTTGTCCGTGGCCGGATCGTAAGGCGTGGCGTGCGCCTTGATGAATTCCTCAAGCCGCGGATTCGGCCCCGGCACAAACGGCTCGTAGGGGCGCGGCGCGGATTTGGCCGACGCCTTGAGCTTGAGAGTTTCCTGTGATGGAGCTTTCGCGGATACGGACCTGATCGCCACCTGGTTTATCCCCCTCAATCGGCGAGCTCAAAGACCCATCCCGAGTGCCGGAAAATCAGGGGATCGGGAAACTCGCGGCGGGCCTGCGGGTCTTCGTCGAAAATCCAGAGCCGGCCGTCGCGCATCGCGCCCGGCACAAGCAGGCATACCCGTTTGCCGTTGATCGCAACCTGGCGAACCAGCGAAATGTCGTTATTGCCGATGTCGTAGGCATAGAGCAACTCGAAGTCCGCCAACACCAGGCCCACGATGTCGGGCTTTTCAATCCTGCTCGTGATTAGGTCGCGAAAGGTTTCGGAAAGGAGCCGGCGCAACTGCTCGTCATGATGATTGTCGGCCAAAGCCCCGGCGCGCTCGTATTGCCCTTTTTGCTTCAGTTGGTGGTAGATCGCACGATTGATTGACAGGTATTCGACCGTGCCGAGCCGGTTGAAACTGCCGGCCTGCACCTGCTCGCGCAACCGCGCCTGAAAGGGCGCGAGCCGGGAGTAAGGACCGAAAACGCAGTAGACATGCCGGTCGTGCGCGGGAATTTCGAACAGCGTGGCGAGACGCTGGAGAATCTCGTTCGCCGGCAATCTTTTAATCTCCCCCTCCACGCGCCGTTACTCTCCTCCCTTTGGAAACAGGGAACCTTGCGGAGGCGGAAACAGAGAACGCTGCTCGGCTTGTTGCTCACGCCGAGGACGGCGATCGGCCGGTCTTATTGGAGACGTGCTTACGCGGCCGTTCGACGCGGTCTCGGCCAACAAAAGCTCCATTCGCGCGGCGCCGGAGTCAGCCAGCGTGAACTGATGGTACTGGTCGAGTTCCGAGACCTTCGAGACATGGCCGGCGTTCATCGCCGCCTGCAGCAGACCGGGAAGCGCCGCGCGCGGCCAGAGCATCGCGCGGACTTCCGGCGTCGCGGCGAACAGATCGACTCGCGTCATGGTGCGCTCCGGAAACATCCGAGCCAGCACGTATAGAAAAGCTTCAATTGGCGGCTCTGCTCGAAGCGGTATCAGGATCGCGGGTTTGGACGGCGCAAGCTTCCGGCATCTTCGCAGTGCCGTCACGATCGCCTGGGCCACACGTTCGACCTGCTTACCTTCAAGCCGCGGGCCAAGGAACGAAAGCAACGCGGACCGCGGTGCTCCGGCTTCGTCCTGCTCCGCGAGCCAGAGCGAGGCCGTGTCCTTGAGAATTGGCACGGCTTCGATCAGCTCAAAATAGAAGATCTCACGGCCAGTGCGAGAATCACCGAACCTCGCAAGCGCGCGCGCGAGGTCAAGATTCATGCGACCGTCATGGGAGAAGCGCTGGGCGATGTATTCGGCGTAACGAAATCGCGTGATGGCGCTGCTATGGTGAAGCTTGGCGGTCAGATAAGCGCGAAATTCAACCGAGGTCGGATGAGAGAGCGCCGCGGGGAGATGCTGAAGGCTCTCCTCGATCAACGGATTATTGAAATAGGTGCGGCGCCAGCGCTGCGATATCGCCCTGGTCACAACAAAACCTCCGCCAGCGCCTGCTCGGCCTTCTCGACAAAGCTGAGACGAACTCCCTCGACAAGTTGCGGCGGCAGCTCGCGCGTCTCAGGTTCGTTCTCCTTGGGAACGATCACTACGCGCGCGCCGGCATGGCGCGCGGCGGCGATCTTCTGGGCGATGCCGCCTACGGCCAGGATGTTTCCGTGAAGCGTTATCTCGCCGGTGATCGCAACGTCGTTTCGAACTTTTCGCTGTGTGAGTGCTGAGACGATACCGACGGCGAACGCCAGGCCCGCTGAAGGCCCTTCCTTCGGCACGCCGCCCTGTAAAGCCAAAATCGACAGGTTGTATCCGTCCTTGAACTCGGAGACAATCTGGAAGGCTTTTCGGCGGTGCGAGACGAAATCGTAAGCGGCTTTGACCGACTCCTTCATCGCCTTGCCCATTGAGCCGAGGCGGTGCAGCGCGCCGTGGCCCTTCTGCGCCACCACTTCGATCAACTGAAGGGTGCCGGCTCCGTCGTCAGCCACCGCAAGGCCCACTACCACTCCGACCTCGGGCTCGCTCGGCAGGCGAAGCGCCCGGCGGCGGGCTCGTTCGGGCGGCGCGCCGGAGCCTGCCTTGCCCTCGATCTCGTATTCGATTGTGTAGGCGGGATATTCTCCCGGCGCCAGAACGCCCAACTGATCCTTGATCCGCTGTCGGCATTCGACGGCCAGCTGGACATATTGTGCAAGCTCCTCGTCGGTCGCCTTGCCGTCCGGATGCAGAAGCTTCATCAGGCCGCGGACGATTCGCTGAATCGCCTCGATATCCCGGCCCTTGGCGTTGCGCAGGCGAAACCGCTGAGCGGGATCGCTCGGCAGCAGAGTGCCGCGAAACAGATGAAGCAGCTCGGCGAAATAATCGAGGGTGAAGCCCCACTTTTCGGCGAAGCTACGATCCGTGAGCTTCGGCATTTCCCAGCCGGGCAGAAAAGCGTGAATGCGCTCGAATAGCGCAGTATCGATCATCTCTTCCGGAAGCGGCTCAAAGAGATGCTCGTACTTTTCATGGGGAAGGCTCCCGAGCACATCCAGGTTACCTACGAAGGCGACCGATGCCTCGCCCTTGACATTGAATCGGCCGAGGCTGAAGTTGCCGTATTCGAGGTAGTCCTTGAATATCGAGATCGTCGCCAGAGGGTCCTTGAATTCGGTGTTGGCGATTTCATCGAACACGAGGGTGTCGAACTGAGCGACCAGGCCCGGCTTGCCGTTTCCGGCGTGCACGAAGAGCGCGGCGGGCGTCGCCCGTCCGCCCGATAGCATGTAGGTGTAATAGGAAAGATTCTTGTAGACGTAGCTCTTTCCGGTCTCGCGCGGCCCCAGCTCGATCATGTTGACCATCCGCTCCGCCATCGGCACCAGGCGCAGCACCGCAAGCAGCTTCTGCCGGGTGGTCAGAACCTCGGGATTGAGGCCGATGGTGTTAACGATCAGATCGAGCCATTCATCACGCGAGAACGCGCTGCGCTTCTGGAGATATTCGTTGAGGTCGATTTTGCCGTGCTGGAACGGTGTGAAATCCGCGAGAGTGAGCGGGGTTATTTTCTTCTTCCAGACCTGCGCCTCGTCATAAGCGAGTTCCGCGATACCCCACATGCCGCCCATCAGACGGGGGTATTTGTTGACCAGGTTCTCATCGATGTGGATATGACGCTCATTCAGGGCAGCGAGAGAAGCCCAGTATTTGTCCTCAGTAACCTCCAGGCGCACCTCGACGCGCGCGATCAGATCGAGACGGCGGCGCTGCTTCAGTTGATGGAGGATACGGGGCGCATCAGCGGGCGACGCGTAGTTTTCAGCAAGCTTGCGCCGCACCCGGCCAATCTCGGCGTCGAAATCGTTGCCGGGACAAAACTGGTTGATCAGGTATTCGATGACGTAGCGCGGAAACTCCTTGAGATCGCTTAGACGAGTGCGGCGTTTCTCGACCACCAGGCTGCCAAAAATTTCGCGTGGCTTTTCTTCCCCGCCCATCACTCGTCTCCAAACAACTTAAGCAGCTTCGCTTTGGCAGCCGTCTCGCTGTCCGCCGGCCGCGCGGCAGGGAGAACCTCCACCTCGCCCTGGCACTGGCCAACCTTAGCGCCGCCAAGCCACGCCGTCACAGTGATCCGCTGCCTACCCGGCGCCGTGGGCGCGAATCTGAGATGAACGATCTTAGGAATTGAACTGACTTCAGCGATTGTGGCGCTCTCGATGGCGTCGTTGTCGCTCGTCAGCAACAAGGGGGACGCCAGCAGACCGTCGGCCGAGACGCTGACCTCGATGAAAGCGGGTTCACCAACGCGCACGCCCTCGCGAGCGGCAAACGAGAGCCTGACGCTCACTCTGGCCTTCCGATGACGGAGGCACGCCAGCGGCACGACCACTTCAAACATGCTGAGGCCGCCGTGTCGGTAGGTTGCCGTTGGATGAAAGCGTCCGCCAGAACGTGAGGCGTCGTAGAGAGCGTAGCCAGGACGCGGAAAGAGCCACCAGCCGGGCCGATTATGACGCAGAACCTGGGCCGGAATCTGAAACAGAGCGCTCGCCCATTTGCCCTCGACACGCCTCGCAGAATAGGCGGAGCGATAACCAACGTCCTGCGCGCCCTCGAGATTTACGCGCGCTCCCTGAGACTGCAGTATGTGCCCGTGATCTGCGGTTATGAAGACCAGGCAGTCAGGCCCGACCTCCGCCAACAGCGCTTGCACTTCTCTGATGAGAGGTCGTTGGGCTTCCTGCAGGGTATGAGGATCCCAATCGACTTCGTGCGAAAGCGCATCGGGAAAATCGAAGACCGCAGCCCAGGTTTTGTCTTTCTCGCCACGGCTTTGGACGCCGAAGACCATGCCCTGTCGCTTGTGTGGAACCTCCTCGAACGTAACCTGATGGCCATGGACGCGCTTCAGTAATTCCGCGAACAGATCAGACTCTTTGCCGGAAGGAGGCAGAAGCGCCGGCGGCTGACCCGCAAAGAACGCGCGCCGCGAGTATTCCGTCATCGAGGGCAGGACCGCGAAACCAAGCTGTTCGTCGCAGACGTATTCGTGCTCCAACGCGGGCCGCAGCAGCTCGCGCCAGATGTCGAACCGCATGCTGTCAACCACGAGCACGAGGGCCTCGCCAAGCTTTCCGTCGATGCTCCGCCGCCTTGGAGCCATGAAATCCGCATAGAACTTATCCGTCTGGAGTATCTCCGCCGGAACCATCTCGCCGAAACGGGATTCGAGAAGCCGTCCGAAACGCAGATCAAGGTCGTCTCGGAGCTTCCCAGCGAGCACGATGAGGTCTCGGCACTCCCGGACTTCTTTGTTCCACCGCTCTGCAAAGCCCGGCACCAAACTCCATTTTCGCCGTGCCGGCCCTTCGATGTCGGCGATCAGTCTCTGAAGGCGACCAACAATGCGGTCTGAGCGATAAAACTGTTGGTCCGCGAATACTCTCAACAGGTCGCGGCTTGATATTTCCTTGTCGGGCCGGAGCTTCAAGCCCTCAACGGGTCGCTTAGCCTCCTGGATCAGTTTCTGTAGTTCAGCCTTGAACTGGCGAAATTCCGGCACAAGATGACCGAGCTCAAAGCTCGCTTCAGCAGCCGCGTCGCCGAGGCCCCGCGAGGGCTGAAGTTCAAAAGGAGCAAGCGAGCGCAACCGTTGCGACATCTGCTCGGCCTGTACAAATTTTCTGGCTTGATCGGGCGCGTCCAGATTCAGGACGGAGCGCAGATGCGCCAGGAATTCATCGGTGCAAAGCTCCTCGAAGCACGGAATCTCGCCCTCGATGAACCACGAGGGAACTTCCTTCTGAGTGGGTAGGCGAGCCTCGCGGTAACGACCAAGGTCTGGTGAAAGAAACTCTAGATGGCGTCCCGCGCCGTCTGGAAAGTGCTGCTGTAATACGAGAAGCGCGACCACGGCCGTCCGGGCAAGACCAGCGTTCGACCCGAACAGATCGCCCAATGGGATTGGAAGATCGCACAGTTTGGCGCGAAGCACGCCGAGCTCGCGTTCGTTGAAGAACTCAAGCAGGCGCTCCCAATTTTCGTGAAAAGCGATCCAGAGAGCGTCGTACGGACTCGTCAGGTCGAAGAGATCGATTCCAAACAGGGCGCTCGCTCCGACGACGATCAAGTCATCGTCAGTGATTGTCCGTCCGCTTCGGCGAAATGTCTCGAAAGCGCGGATAAAGGGCGCCGGCCGGTCGCGGGCGAGCTTCTCATAGGGAAAAACGTTGACCTGAGAGGGCCAGTTAGCATAACCGCTTACTGCGGTCAGGAAACTTTGCACCGTAAGGCGTAAGCGCGCGTCAGGCACCACTTGGCGCAGCCAGTCGGGCGCGGTTAAGGGAAGCAAGTCCGTTGGCTTGGCGTCGCGAGGCAGCTCACTGCCATCGCGTACTGTGTAAGAGCGGTCGATTACCACCACACGCGAGCGATTCATCAGCAGATCAAGCTCATTTAATCGTTCGCGCAGCCGGAACGCGTTGTCTGCGGCGACAATGCGAGTGCCCGCGCTCGCCAAGCGCTTTTCAAGGTCCAATATCGCATCGTCCGTCAGGAGGCGGTACGGGTCTTCTATCCAAAGGATCGTTTCCCGATCGCTCAGATTCTCAAGTTGGCTTACAGCCCATTCAGAGGCGTTCATGGCGCAACCATAACGCGCGACGCGAAATTCATTGAACGCGCACCCGCCATCCAGGACAATCGCTCATAAACGGAACGCAGCCGATGAAAACCAGCATCATCGACCTTCAGACTCCTCATTTGGTAGCTCAAGCTCACGCTTCAATCGTTCGGCTACGAACATCTTGAGCAGCGACTGATAGGGAACGTC
This sequence comes from Deltaproteobacteria bacterium, assembly GCA_021801125.1. Classification (GTDB taxonomy): domain Bacteria; phylum Desulfobacterota; class Binatia; order Binatales; family Binataceae; genus JAJYYI01. The sequence continues at coordinate 29,301 of JAJYYI010000022.1, forward strand.
GCGCTTGTTGGCCAGCTGCTTCAGTCGAGCAAGCATCGGCTTGGGCAGCCGGAGCGAGATTGTTTGCGACGACGGCTTCAGGTTCGGCAGGGTAGCGCGCCCGGCCTTGCGCCAGTCGATGAACTCGGTCGAATCGTGACTGGCCCAGAACTCGCGCTCAGCATCCTCGTTCTTGAATCGCGGTATCGGCTTTTTCATGATTCTTTGTAAACCTTCCGCTCCTTTCGGCTCATGTCGCGGGCTGAAATCACGCGAATTCGCCGCGCCCGGAGAGTGAACACCACGAAAAGCTGCCGGCCAGCGTCGGTCTGGCCAAGCGCATAAAATCGGTCTTCGTGCTCTGAATGCCTTTCGTCCTCACCGACGATCAGCGGCCGGTTAAAAAACAACTCTTCGCACTCAGTTGGCGTCACTCCATGGCGTTCCCAGATCTTGGCCGAGTTGCCAGCATCCCATTGGAAGCCCTCGCACTCGCCCAGTCTCTCCTCCCAGCCCATTCAAAAGCCTAGTGTATATTATGCGAACATACGCTGGAAGAGCCACCAAATCCGTTTGTTAACAGACGCTGCACCGCTCGACCCAGCCTTGCGCGGCATCCGCTCAAGGCCGCCGCGCCATCCCTGAGCGGGAGCGCTTACGCTTGGCATGGCGCCCTTGAATTGCTCCGCCGCGCTCCGCACCGGTCCCTTTCCGCCCACTGCCTCCCAGTCATGGGCGAGGAGGCAGCGGGGGGAAGGAAATGGGCTTTAGCCCAATCCATGCGCGCCCTGCCGCTTGCGCGGAAGCGGGCGCCGGAGAAGGAGCGGAGCGACCATGAACACCTACGAAATCGTAACCGAGCGGATCGTCAAGCTGCTGGAGCAGGGCGTGATTCCCTGGCGACGGCCTTGGAGCGCTGGCCGAAAAATGGGAAATCACGTGCGAGCGGAAGGCGGCGGATAAAGACCCCGAAAAGCGCGGCCCTTCGCAAGCGACGCTGTTAGTGGCCTTGGCGCGCCAGACGCCCTACGTTGTGCCATCGAGACTCTGGCCGGTTTCGCGCTATTTGATGGCCCGGGGCACAAAGCCTTTCTGCGCGTGGCGGCGCATGAGGCGCGGTTGTATCTCGACTTGGCCGACGCGGACTGGAGCGCGGTCGAAATCGGCCCCGACGGTTGGCACGTAATCCCCAGCACGGCTTCCCCAGTTCGCTTTCGCCGCGCCCGCGGCATGTTGCCGTTGCCCACCCCTGAGCCCGGCGGGAACATCGATGAACTACGTCCGTTCGCGAACGTGGCGTCAGAAGATGATTTTCGCTTGGTTGTAGCTTGGCTGCTGGCATGTTATCGCGAAAGCGGTCCGTATCCCATCCTCGCTCTGAGCGGCGAAGCTGGGAGCGCAAAGACGACGCTCGCTCGAATTTTCCGCGATCTGGTTGATCCGAACGCGGCTCTCGTTAGCAGCGAACCACGCGAGGTGCGCGATCTGAAGATTGCTGCGCGTAACGGCTGGATGTGCGTGTTCGATAATCTGTCCCGCGGCCCAGCGTGGCTGAGCGATGCCCTCTGCCGACTGTCAGCGGGCGGCGGCTTTTCGACGTGAGAACTGTACACCGACGACAGCGAGGTGATTTTCGACGCTCAAAGACCGGTGATTCTGTGCGGAATCAGCGAGCTAGCTACCCGCGGCGATTTGGCGGACCGCGCAGTCGCTTTGGCCTTACCGCGCATCCCGGACGAAAAACGGATGCTCGAACGTGACCTGGACTTGGCGTTTACCGAAGCGCGGCCGCGCATCTTGGGCGCCCTGCTCGGCGCCGTGGCAGGAGCGCTCGCGGGCGTCGATTTTGTTTGCCTTCGGTCTTTGCCGCGGATGGCCGATTTTGCGCATTGGATAGTTGCGGCTGAACCCGCGTTAGGCTGGCCCGACGGTGCGTTTATGGCGGCGTATGCCGCAAATAGAGAGAGCGCGAATGAAATTACCCTCGAAGCTAGTCCCGTCGCGATTGCGCTTCGCACGCTTAAGCAGGATTTCACGGGCACGGCGACAGAGTTGTTGGCTGCGCTCGAGCCTTACGTAAACGAACAGGTTAAGCGAACCAGAGCTTGGCCAAGCAATCCGCGTTCCCTCGCCAATGCGTTGCGCCGGCTGGCGCCGAACCTAGCGCGCGCCGAGGTTGAGGTTACGTTCTCAGGTCGGCATTATCCACGGACCCTAGAGGTACGTATTTCATCGCCCTCATCGTCCACATCGCCCAAAACTCAACAAAATCAAGCATTTTTCGCGGGCGATAGAGGGCGATAGCGGGCGATGCGCAAACCTCAAAAAGTTCAATGAAATCAAGCACTTCGGGCGCAACAGGCGATGTGGGCGATGGAAACCCTGCCCCTGCGGGTGATGGGCTAGAGCTATGAGCGCGGAAATTTTGCTAGCCGAACTGCGAAGCCGCGGCGTTACGGTCGAGCCCTTGCCGAACGGGAATTTGTACCTTACGCCCAAGGAGCGCGTCGATGAGGCGTTGGCCGAGCGCGTGCGCGCCGCGAAACCCGAGATTCGCCAATTGCTTGGCGGCGCGTGCGACTTTCCCCGCGAACTTTGCCGGACTTGTGGCGAGCCGGTTTTCTGGCGAACCCGCGATGGCCGATGGATTTGCGCCCGTTGCCATCCGCCGGTCGAGAACGTGGCGGTTGAGCGCTTCGAGCTGGCCCGCGACTACTGCCGCGCTGACTGGCGAGCGAAGAGCGGCGCGCCCAATAGCCGGCATCCTTTGGTCCCGCAATCGATACGCGAGAAGATCGAGCGCATCGAGTCCGAGGCGCGCGCGAAAGGCTGGCCGGCTGAACTGCTCTGGAATAGCGATTTCTGGAGCAGCCCGCGAGGTCTTGCGGCTGTTCTGGACGAAGACGATGAGCTAGGCGAGGTCACGGCTGACTACATCGAGGTTTTGAAGCGCGAGAAGCGCATCCTAAAGTTCCAGAGGTTCCATTAATGCGGGGTCATAACGACTATCCCAACACGGCGCTGTTATTCGTCAACGACCGCAAGCGGTCCGGCGACACGCGCGACTACCAAGGCTCGGGCGAGCTAACCTGCCCGCACTGCGGCGAGGCCTTCGGGGTTTGGCTGAGCGGCTGGCGCAAGCAAGGCAAGCACGGTCCGTTCTTATCACTAAGCTTCAAGGCTAAGGACACTGCACCGGCGCGCAAACCGCAGCCCGCGGCCAGTCCCGAGCCGGACGACATCCCGTTCTGAGGCGCGATGGGACTTGAATCTGCCATCTTCACCCTTGCCCGCCTAGCCGAGCTAGAAGACGCCCTGCTCGCCATCGCCGAGGTAATGCGCACCGGCGCCCGCAAGCCGCACGAACACTGGCGCGCCTACCCCGCTACGCATCATCTGGAGCACGCCCGTGCGCACCTAGAGCGGCTGGCCGAAGGCGACCGCAGCGAAGAACACCTAGCCCATGCGGCAACGCGGCTATTAATGGCGCTGGCAACCAAGGTGCAGCCCCATGAGCGCTAAGCCCTGCTCCAAATGCCGCGAAGGCCCGCGCGTTGATAGTTCGTCCTGGTGTCGCAAATGCTTGACTGCTCAAGCCCGCATTCGGCACGCACAGCTAAAGGCCCGGCAAGCCGCGCTGGCCGGCCCCCATGCCGAGCGGATCCGCGACCTATGCGCGGCGGGTTGGGAACTAAGCTTTCGCGCTGGCCGCCTGTGGCTTTCTCCACCCGCGCCCGAGATGGAACACAAGCTAACGAAGGCCGATCAGCCCTAATGAGCACTGGCGCAGTCTAGCCGCAGTTCTGTGAGCGCTAGGCCGCGTCCCCATGCTGCCAAGGCGTGTGTGCTGATAGCCCGTGTTATGCGTTAATGCTTTATCCCGGCCATCTGTAGTCTGGCCACCCGCGCAGTTTCAACGCCAAGGTTTGAGGACGTGAGCCCGACGCGCCAACCCCAACGGGGAGAAGGCTTTTAGCGCGGCGCAAGGTCCGCAACGTAACGTAATGCCATGTTGCGAGAGGGCTTCCCAAAGTTTGCACGGAATGCACCGATTTGTCCCATTTCATCCCCCCTGCTAAACGCCATGCGCGCCTAGCCGAGGCGCGAAAGAGCCTACTTGGTCTGCTAGAATCCATCCTGTGACGTTACTTTGCGGACATGAGCGGGTACTTGCCCGGGCTTCTCGGCGCTACTGCTCACGTGCCTGCCAACAACGCGCATACCGAGCCCGCAAGGCGCAAACCGAGTACGCCCGGATTAAAGCTCCCTTGCTACGGCTGCGCGCGCAGCTTGAGGCCTACCAGCACGCGAGAACGCCCCACCCATTCAACGCAGCGCTAATCGCGGCGGTCAACGAGGCGCTGAACGCAATCCCCAGCTAGCGTAAAACCGGACGCGGGGTTTATAACTTAACCGAGCCCCCTGCCGCGCCGCTAGAAGGCTGCCGGCCAAAGATGTTCTAGGTTCCACGAGGTAAGGAATCCATTCACGGCCTAAGCCTGCCATCGACGCAGACTGAGGCCTTCGGCCGCCAGCGCATGCGCTCCTACTCGGGAATTTGGCACGGAAACGGCCCGAGGCGCCGTCCTGAGCAGCCAGCCTAGGTCTTGGTGCGTCCGGTTTCGAGGCTTCCGCATAGGCTAAACTGGCCTTAATTGCGCTTCAGGCATCGCAGCAAGCCTATCTCCCAATCATCATCGGCCACGTCTAACGTTGTGCCCTTGAGCCCCGCATCGCCTAGCCGGTAGCGCAAGCGCACCACAAGCGCTTCATCGCCCGGCGCAAGCGCTGTCGCCTCGCGCGAGATAGCGACCGCTACGCCCGTCATGCGCTCAATGAACCGCGCAGTCTCGGGATAGCCGACGCGCGACGTGAACGGCCCAGCCCTAAGCCACGTAGCCATATCATCGAGGCTTAGCGGCAGATATTCGTAGCGGCCAAACCCCCCGGCGGGAATTACCGCGCTGTTCATGACGAATCTCATCGGAAGCCTATCTCCCAGTCATCCTAGGCCTGCCGGCGCTGAGCACGCTTGCGGTAAGCGGCCCGGCGCGCAGCGTCCTTCACCCAGTTCGAGATCGTGACGGCATAATCATCGAGCGCGGGTTCGAATATCTCGCCAAGGTCGCCGTCGGTGTTGTGCCCTAGGCGCGTAGTCGCGGCGACGCCCACGAATTCGCGGATCGCTTCTTCGATCGCCCAGTCCGGCGCATCGGCCGCAAGCGGCCGGACGCGCAAGGCCAGCGCTACCCTTAGTTGCTGCGTTGTCATTGCCGAACCCCCATCACGGCGCGCCGATAACTCGGCCAGCGCGAAATGTCTCTGGCATACAATTTCGCCAAGGCCGTTAGCGTGTCGATATGGAACGAGGCCAAAGGCCCTAGTTCTTCGCCACGGCTGGCGACCACAAGCCCGACGACTTCCTGAGCCGCGCCGACGATAGCGTAAGCCGGGATAAAATCCGCGACCTGCTCGGCCAAGTGTCGCTCCAGTTCTTCGCGTAGCTCCGATGCGGTCATAGCATCCCCCCATTACTCGGACTCGGGTTCGCACCAACGCGGATCGCTGCGTATCGCATCCGCGACGCGCCGGCGCAGCGCGGCCGG
>JAJYYI010000117.1 GCA_021801125.1 Deltaproteobacteria bacterium
TGGTTTTCTCCATTCCAATGACCGCGCAGAGCAGGTCGAGTCGCTCGTGCGTTTTTTCTGCATGTTAGGCCTGCGCAACGGGGATATCGTGCAGGTGCTGTCGTGGGGGCATGAGCCCATGGTGGCTTTATACGCCGGAGGACTCGGCGGCACTGGTGCTTATGCGGCTCCGTCCGTTGCGGACTACCTCGGCGTTCACGTTGTCGGGATGGAGATCGTTGCGAGCGAGGCGTGGCGCACGGTTGCCACATCCAGATTGCTGCATCCCAAGGGAATTATCGCGAATCTCGAGCATCTGCGGGCCATGGAGGAACTCCTGGGCAAAGAAGGGCGAACGCTTTCGTCGCTTGGCTATGAATTTGTCGTCATACGCGAAAGGAGCTTGGCCGAAGCGCTCAAGCTCGCCGATCTGCGGCGCGCCTGGGAGGCGCCGGTCTTCTTCATGCTGGATTGCGCGGAGATTGGATTTACGGCGATGAGTTGCGGAGTCGGACGCGGTCTGCACTTCTGGGAGGATCTCTTCTATGTCGAGTGCACCGATGAGGCGGGACGCCGATGCAGCCCCGCTGCCGGAGGTTACCTGACCGTGACTTCGTTAACACCCGGGGCCGCTCCCCTGCTGCGCTTCCAGACAGAAGTTCGTACGAAGCTCGATTTTGACGCCTGTGCTTGCGGTCGCAGTCATGCGCGGATTTGTTGGGAGGCCGACTAAAGACATGCGGAACATGTGGAATGCGACCATGCAGGCGATGCCCGAACGGGAGCTGCGCAGGCTGCAACTCGAGCGAATTCAATTTCAACTTCAATACGCCTATCACTCATCGCCCTTTTATCGCCGGCTTTATGATCAGTTCCGCGTTAAAGTCGACAAAATCCGATCACTCGAGGAATTCAGCGAGAAGGTGCCGATCTTTCGCAAGGAAGATCTAAGGCAGTATCAAGAGGAATCGGGCGATCCATTCTCAGGTTTGCGCTGCGTTCCTTTCGACAGGCTCGCCCATATCTGGAGTTCGTCGGGCACCACCGGATTGCCGACCATGGGTGCGTACACCTTTAACGACATGAGGGTCGCCACGGAGTACTTGTGCCGGTCGTATTGGAGCGCCGGCTATCGGCCGGGCATGATGGCGCTGACGCTGAATATCAACTGGCACTGGGTATTCGTTCCTCTGTTCGGCGTGTATCGGCGGCTAAAGTTGAAGCCGGTGGTTTACGATTTCGGTGCTGCCCCATTCGCCGCGCGAGTCGCGAAATGGATACGTATTCTCAAGCCCGAAGTCATGCCGTGTGTGACCACGGAGATGATGTCTCTGATACCGGAAGCGTTGAGATCGCAGGGTTACGAGCCGGAAAAAATTCTCAACTGCTTTAAGATAATCACTCCGATGGGTGAGGCAGTTACGCCCCAGAATATGGAAAATGCCCGCGCCAACTGGGCGGGCGTCACTATCAAGCAGGGCGCCGGCCCGGGCGAATCGTATGCCTGGTTATTTGAAGGCGAGTGCGATCATCCGGGGGCCCACGTATGGACGGATATCGGATACCTCGAGCTGGTTGATCCGGATACGGGCGAACCCAGCGGACCGGATGAGCGCGGGGAGATGGTGGCAACGAACCTCCTGGTCGACGGTTTGCCGTACATAAGATTCGGCACCGAGGACCTCGGTTGGTTGCAAGGCGAGGGATGCTCCGCCGGGTACACACATCCGTTCGGCGGCGTGGTCGGCCGCGCCGGTTGGCGTTTGAGGGTGAAGGGCAAGACACTGATCCCGTGGGATGTCGAATTGATCCTGCAACGTCATTCCGAGACCGCGCTAGCGCGCTTTTGCATGGTCAAATACGCCGACCAGATGGACGTGCTAAGGCTGATGGTCGCCTATAACGAGCGGTACACGCGCGACCCGCAGGAGTTGCGTTCCCGCTTGCAGCGGGATATCCGCGAAAACCTCGGCGTTGAATGCGACATTGAATGGGTTTCCGAGGATAAGCTTCCCCGTCCGGTGCCGCACAAGCTCGCCAAATTCCTTGACATAACCAAAGAAGGAAAAGGGCGCAATGGCTGAGCGTGTCGATTGCCCCTTTTCTCTGAAGGGTAAGGTGGCCATTGTCACGGGCGGCGGACGCGGTCTCGGCCAAGCGCTGGCTCTCGGTTTGGCGGCAAGCGGCGCGGCTGTGGCCGTGGTCGGCCGGACTCGGTCCGCGCTTGACGCCACGGTTGAGAGGATATCGGCGACTGGCGGGCGCGCGTTGGCTGTGAACGCCGATATCAGCGACCTCCAGGAAATCGACAGGATCGCCAAAGAGGTTTCATCCGCTTACGGCCGAATCGATGTGCTCGTCAACAACGCCGCGGCGAGCGCCCCGCTCAAGCCTGCCGACGAAGTTACTCCCGAAGAATGGGATGCGGTGATGCGCATCAATTTACGAGGGACCTTCTTCCTGACGACGCGCGTCGCGCGAGAAATGAAGACGGCTGGAAGCGGCAGCATTATCAATATCAGCTCGATCACCGAAGAAGTCGCCGGACCCAAAGCCTCGGTCTACTGCGCTTCCAAGGGCGGGCTGCGGCAACTCACCCGCACTTTGGCGGTCGAATGGGCGCGCTACGGAATTCGCGTTAACGCCGTGGCGCCGGGTTACATTCGGACCGAACTCACAGGCGAGCTGCAGGATAACCGCGAATTGAATGATTACGTTACGAGCCGCACTCCGATGCGGCGCTGGGCTAAACCGGAGGAATTTGTGGGAGCGGTGGTCTACCTGGCCTCCGACGCCTCTAGCTTTCAGACCGGACAGACAATCCTAGTCGACGGAGGTTGGACAGCATGGTGAACGATGGTGGGAAAGATGTCCTCGACTTGCACGGTCGAGTGGCGATGGTTACCGGCGCGGGACAGGGAGTAGGGCGCCGAATCGCTCTCCATTTCGCTGAGCATAACGCGGGCGCGGTAATCGTTAACGACTTCTTCCTGGAGCGAGCTGAGGCGGTCACCAACGCGGTCCGTGAGCTCGGAGTGAAGGCGGCGGCCATGGCCTGCGACGTTGCGGACTTTGACCTCGTCCATCGCTCGGTCCAGCAGTTGCAGGAGTCCTTGGGGCCGATCGAGATCTTGGTGAATAACGCCGGTAACGCCGGACCGGCCACTTCGATCACCGACACCACTCCGTTCTGGGAAACGTCGCCCGAAGACTGGGCGACTTGGATTCGACCGAACTTCACGGGTGTCTTGAACGTCACGCACGCCGTTGTAGGCGGGATGGTGAGGCGTGGGTACGGCCGCGTCGTGACCGTTATCTCGGACGCGGGCCGCGTCGGAGAGCCTAACCTGATCGCTTATTCCGGCGCCAAGGCCGGCGCCGCCGGCTTTTCGAGGGCGCTTGCCAAGGCCGTCGGCCGGCACGGCGTGACAGTCAATTGCGTCGCCTTAGCGACAATGAGGACGCCGGCCACCGAGCACTACCTCCAAGACAAGACGATGGTCCAAAAGATTCTGCGCTATTACCAAATCAAGCGACTTGGGGAGCCTGAGGACGCAGCCAACATGGTGCTGTTTCTTGCTTCGGACGCCGCCACTTGGATCACCGGTCAAACCTTTCCGGTCAACGGCGGCTACTCCATGTCGATGTGACGTCGGAACGTGCAAGCCGGAGGTCTAAGGGTGAGGACAAACGTGGTCGAACTTGGTCGGCTTATCCTGGGCGCCTACAATAACGCTCCGGCCGTGAAGCGGCTTTTCGATGAGGCCGGCGTAACGCCCGAAGAGATCAAAGAGCCCAAAGACTTGGCCAGCCTGCCGGTTACTAAAAAGGAACGGCTCCTCGAGATGCAACGGAGCAGCCCGCCTTTCGGCGGCTTTTGCGGCGTGCCGATCGAGAAGCTTCGCCATATTTTCGTTTCCCCAGGGCCGATATACGACCCGCAGGGCGATGACGATTTAGGATTGGGCTTCAAGCAGGCGTTTCGAGCAGCGGGCGTCGGGCCCAAGGATGTCGTGCTGAACACATGGTCCTACCATCTGGTGCCCGCGGGGATCGCCTTCGACGAGGCTCTCACCGAATTGGGCGCGACGGTGATTCCGGCAGGAGTGGGGAACACCGACCTTCAGGCCCAAGTGATAATCGAGCTTGGGGTTACGGTAGTGGTGGCCAGCACAGCTTTTTTCGTCACGCTGACCGAGAAGTTGGCCGAAATGGGATACAAACTTCCCACGGATTGGAAGGTTAGGGCGGCCTTTCTCGGCGGCGAGCCCGGCGACTGGTATTCACGACGCCGACAACTGGAAGAACGATTCTCTTTCCGCAGCTTTTCCGCATACGGCAGCGCCGACCTTGGGATGATCGGTTGGGAATGCGGACACGAACCCGGCTACCATGTACTCCCCACGAAAATCGTTCAGATCTGCGACCCGTACAGCGGTCAGCCGTTGCCGGACGGGGAGCCAGGTGAAATCGTGGTCACGGCCTTGAGCGAGGCCTATCCCCTGATCCGATTCGGTACGGGCGATGTCGCCACACTGCGGCCTAGCTGCCCGTGCGGCGAAACCGCGCCGAAGCTGTCGCCGCTCGTTGCTCGAGTGGGAGACGCTGTCAAAGCGAGGGAGATTTTCCTTTACCCTCGCAACATCGAAGAGCTGGTTCGAAGCGTTCCGGGGCTCGCCCGAGCGCAGGCCGTGGTGACTCGGGCCGGCCATCGAGATGAGATCCGCCTGCGGATCAGTCCGCAGTCTGAAGCGAACCCCGAGAGCGTCGCGAGCGATGCGAGTAAGGCCTTTGCCGCGCTGTGCCGGTTGCGCCCCGATACCGTAGAAATAGTCAGGGACGACGGACTCGAAAACCAGCCGACAATCATCGACCAACGACGTCTGTGAAAGAGGTGAGCTACCGATGAACGAGGTTTTGTACCAGGTCAAAGGTTCGGCCGCTTGGATAACGCTAAACCGGCCTCAAGCCATGAACTCTCTGACGCCGACCCTGATTAAGGAGCTGGGGGAAGCGCTGGACCGGGCGCACGCCGACGAAGCTGCGCGAGTGCTGGTCGTTACCGGAGCCGGGCGCGCATTTTGCGCTGGTGCCGATCTGAAGCATATCCGCGGCTCTCGCAATGCGGCTCAGCTCCATCTAAAGTTTTTGAACAGCGTCACGGCCACCTTCCGGCGCGTTGAGATATTTCCTAAGCCGGTGATCGCGGCGGTGAACGGATACGCTCTTGCGGGCGGTCTCGAGCTGGTGTTGTGCTGTGACTTGGTGCTGGCGGCGAAAAGCGCCAAGATGGGAGACGCGCATGCCAACTATGGCTTGATACCCGGCGGCGGGAGTAGTGTCCGCTTACCGCGCAAGATTGGGGTGACCCGAGCGAGGTATTTACTGTATACCGGGGCTTTCCTGCCGTCGGAAAAGCTCGAGGAGTGGGGCTTGGTAAACGAAGTCGTCGACGACGAGAAACTCGTCGAAGCCGTTGAGCATCTGGTCGAGATGCTTGCTGACAAGAGTCCGTTGAGCCTGCGCCGGGTAAAGCAACTCGTCGAGGATGGGCTGGCCCAGCCGGTGGAAACGGCGGTCCGTCTCGAGACTCTGGCGAGCGAGGCGCATATGCACTCGCGTGACATGGCTGAGGGGCTCGAAGCCTTTGCCGACAAGCGACGGCCGGTGTTCACAGGGAGTTGAAAGCGGTGCGGATGAGAGCAGTGCGTGGATCGAGGCGACCCCGGGCAAAGAAAATTGCCTATCCAAAGCGGCGTAAAAAGGGAACGGAGAGCGGGAACAACGGGTTCAACACCCGCAAACGCGTTCTCAAGGCCGCCGCCGAACTCTTCGCTCACAGGGGTTACCACGCCACGAGCGTCCGTCAGCTCTCCTCCGCGGTCAGGCTTGGCCGAGGAGCACTGTACTACCACATAAAGGGCAAAGAGCGGCTGCTTTGGGATATTCTTTGGGAGCCTGCGAGAAGCTTAGCCGATAAGGCAGTGGCTCTTCGCTCTCTCGATGCCCCCCCCGACGAGAAACTACGCCTTTTCGGGCGCAACCTGATGCGTGGCATAGCCGATGATCTGGCTGAATGGACGGTCTTTTTTCGCGAGTTCCACGGCCTGTCGCGCCAGCGCCTCAATGAAGTCCTGAGGCTGCGCGAGACTTTCGAAGCGGTCTTTCGGGAAATACTCGAGGCTGGCTACGCTCAAGGACAGTTTCGTAAGCTTGACCCTTTGTTGGTCAAGGGGCTCCTAGGGATGTTTAACTATTCGTACCTTTGGATTAGGCCTTACGGTAGTAAAACCCCGGAAGAAATCGCGGATGAATTCTGCGACGCGATCCTACAAGGTATTCGCGTTTTGCCAGAGGACTCCGCGGATACTTAGAAGTTCATTGAGACAACAGTTCGCTGCATCGCACTTATTGAGTCCTGCATATTATAGTGACATTTGCGCTTGACGCCAGAAGGAGCGGACCAGTGGCGGACGGCGGCGCATCCGGCGTAAGGCGCGGCGCGCCT
>JAJYYI010000061.1 GCA_021801125.1 Deltaproteobacteria bacterium
ACCGGAGCGAAGACCGGCCAGCGTATTCAGCATCTGCGCCAGTTGACCGCGGTTTTCGACTGTCACGCCTCGTGGCGGCGCGCCGAGCGAGGCGATCGCGCGCTCGATATCGTCCGCAGCCCGGCCGTAATCGTCGCCGCTGATATTGGCCGTGACGTTAAGGCTGCGCTGATTGTTCAGATGGTCGATCTCTCCCATCGTCCGCCCGGGCGACACGGTGGCCACGTCGGAAACCAGGGGACGCGACGCGCCGATCGGCATCACCGGCAGATGGCGCAGAGTGCCGCCGATCGCGAGCTCGGTCTGTGGGACCCGAACCTCGACCGGGTAAGGAATCCCGGATTTGGGGTCGACCCAATAGTTGCGGCTGATCAGCACGCTGGTTGCGGTCGCGTCGATGACCGACGTTGCGACCTGGCTGACCGTCACCCCGAGTTGACCGGCGAGCGTCCGATTGATGTTGACGTTTACCGTCGGGTAATCGAGCGACTCGGGAATCTGAACGTCGCGCAGCTCCGGAATTCTGCTCAGCGCCACCTCCGCTTTTTTCGCGTATGGAAGCAGCAGGTCGAAGTTCTTCCCCCACACGGTTACTTCGACCGGCGTTGGGGAGCCGAAGTTCAGAATCTGCGAAACGATGTCGCCTGCCTCGAACGAAAAGCGCACGCCGGGAAAATCGCGGGCGAGTTTCTTGCGAAGTTGTTCCTCAGTCTCGCCCAAAGACGGGCGCCGGCCGGCACCGAGGGCGACTTCGATGACAGCGTCCTGCGGTCCGCTGTTGAAAAGCGAAATCAGATTGACCGGATACTGCCAATTCGGAACCCCTATCGTCGCGAGGGTGAGATGGACATTAGCCGGGCCCACTTCATCAGCGATGTCCTTTTCCACCCGCTGCACAATATCCTGGGTATGCAGAAGGTCAGTGCCAGCTGGTGCGCGAATCCGCAATTGGAATTGTCCGGTATCGACCTTCGGAAAGAGCTCCGTGCCTAAGCTTTCGGCACCCAGCAAAGAGACAACGACCACCGCAACGTAGACTCCCGTCACGGTCCACGGCACAGCAAGGAGTCGCCTGACTACCTCCCGGTAGCGGACCCGCACCTGTTCAAAGAGCGTTTCAGCGCGTTGATCGACGTGACCATCGTGCTGGGTCTCCAGAAACCAGACAGAGAGCACGGGCAAGACGGTAGTCGAAACCACGTAAGAGGCGATCATCGAGAAGACGACCGCCAACGCCAACGGCGGGAACAGGGCGCTTCCGATTCCGGTCATGAAAAACGATGGGATGAAGACCGCAACGATGCACACGACGGCGATGAAGCGCGGCTCAATCACTTCGGCCATACCGTCCGCGACGGCGCGCGCGATTCCCTTGCCGCTAGCGAGATGGGCATGGATGTTCTCGACCGCAACCGTCGCTTCATCGACCAGGATTCCGACCGCTAGCGCGAGCCCGCCCAAGGTCATGATATTGATCGACTCGCCAGCCAGCCTGAGCGCGATGAACGCGGCCATGATCGACAGCGGAATCGTGATCACGACGATCAGGGCCGAGCGCCAGTCGGCAAGAAAGAGCAGCACCATCAGGCCGGTCAGCACCGCTCCCAAGCCGCCTTCGAAGAGTAGGTCCCGGATCGCATTCTTCACATACACCGACTGGTCGAACTCGAAATTCAGGTTCACGGCGGCGGGAAGCATCGCACGCATCCTTGGCAATGCGGCCTTGACAGCGTTGACGACCCCAACGGTGGACGCTCCGGCGCGCATTATCACGGGCATGTAGACGGTTGGCTTGCCGTTGACCAGGGCGACCTGGGTCTGGATATCGGTGCCGTCGTAAACCCGCCCAAGGTCGCGGATGAAGACCGTAGGACCGGGGCCAAGCTTCAGTGGAACGTTGCCAAGCTCGCTCACGGCCTGGGCCATCGCGTTGGTGTGCACGATCGCGCTCAAATCACCTACCGGCACGTTGCCCGACGGTAGCGTCAGATTCGAATTGAGCACGGCCTGGACTACGTCGCTCGGCGATACCCCATACGACTGCATGCGGTCGGGGTCGAGATCGAAGACGATCGTTCGCACTTTGCCGCCAAACGGCGGCGGAGCCGAGGCGCCCGGCAGAGTGCCGAGCATCGGGCGAATCCGGTACAAGGCCGCATCCTGGACCTGCGACTCGCTCAAGGTCTTGCTCGAAAAGACCAGCTTCCCCACCGGCAGCGAGCCCGCGTCGAATCTCAGTATGAAGGCAGGCAGCGTACCGGGCGGCATGAAGGAGGTCGCACGAAAGGTCATCGCCGTGACCTGGGCCATCGCCTGGGCGATGTTGGTGCCCGGGTGGAAATAGAGCTTGAGCACAGCCGCGCCCTGGATCGACTGCGATTCAATATGATCGAGGCCACCGATATAGAGGAAGTGATATTCGTAGTAGGTGACGAATTGGCTCTCCATCTGGCTCGGCGCCATCCCGGCGTAAGGCTGCACCACGTAGATGACCGGGATGCCCAGAGTGGGAAAGATATTGGCTGGAGCGTCGCGAACCGCCAGGTAGGCGCCCAGCAAGAGCGCAACTGTCACTACCATCACGCTGATCGGGCGGCGCAGCGCCAGCCTGACAAACCACATGACTAATGACTCCTTTGTGCGGTCTGCCGATAGAGGTTGAAAAAGGGCTCCAGATCGCCCGCCGCGCGCGACACCAGCAGCATCGCGCGCCAGACGTTGGCCCGCGCGACGGCGTTGTCCACTTCGGCTTGCGTGAGCAGGCGTTCGGCATCGGCGACGTCCAGCACCGTCATCAGTCCCGCCCGATAACGGGCATTATTTTGTGCCCAGGTGGCGCGCGCGGCAGCCAGTTCGATGGGCGTGTTCCCTGCGATTCGTCGAGCCTCGTTGAGCACGGCCTGGGCGCGCCTGAGATCGCTCTCCACCTGAAGGGCGGTTTCGCCGTACTTCGCCTTGGCGAGCCGCTCGCCGGCAAGCGCGGCGTCAAGCTGGGTGCGGGTCATCAGGAGTCCGGTAAGTGGCACTACGACATTAAGTGCGATGGCCCAGTTTGGTACGGTGGGCGCAAGACCGCCTCCCGGGGTTATGGTTCCGCCGCCCACGCCTCCTCCCTGCCCAAACAGATAGCCTGCGATGTAGACTCTCGGCAGGTACTGAAGGCGGACGGCGCGCGTTCGGTCGCGAGCGACTTTGATCCCTGCGGCGGCCTGTTGCAAAACCGGATTCCAACCGACAGGGGACTCCGGAGCCGCGACGGCCGGCGGCATGCTCAGGAGGCCGCCGGTTACCGGTTCTATCGAGCGATCGGCCACGCCCAGCGCCTCCGTCAGCGCGGCGCTTGTCACTGCTTGCGCCTCTTCGGCCCGGAACTCTTGATTCTTTGCCAACGCCAGCTCCGCGTCGGCCCGCGAGGCGTCGGCTCCCGGCCGCATCCCGCTTGCAACCAGTCCGTGAACCGCGGTTGAAAACACTTGTGCGCGCTCCACGCCCGCACGTGTCGCGCGCACCGTCTGGAGGGCAGCTACCTCAGCGATGAAGGCGTCCGCGGCCGCAAAAGCAACCGCAAGCTGCTGCGCCTCCAGGCCAAATTGCGCCCCTTCCCGATTGGCCAGTGCCGCGTCAACCAGCGCCATCTGCCGTAGCAGGCCCGCTACGTCTTCGGCGACAAACAGGCTTGCCCCGCTGTTCCACGAATTCAGGCCAAACGAGTTATGCATCGGCCCCTCGACTGCGGGAACCACGCCGGGAAAGCCGGGTATATCCACCCACGCTCCGGGATTCTGGTTGACGGATGCCCGGTTCTCCTCGGCCACGACGTCAACCTGTGGTAAGGAGCCCACCCGAGCCGTTTCAACGGCCGCGTTGTCTTGCGACTCGACCGCCCGCGCGGCGCGGACGCTCGGATGATGCGCCAGCGCATAATCAACGGCTTGGGTCAGTGTCATCGACAGCGACCCTCCGCCCTCTGCCAGACACTGACCAGTCGCGAGAACGAGAAGAGCAACCGATATCAGGCCGCACAACAGCTTCATGCTCTTACACTTCGTGCCTTGCTCCGCGGAGCCGGCATCACCGATTCCTTTTCGAAGAGCTCGGCGAACAGCTCACGGACCTTTTGTTTTGCATCCTGCAGTATCTGTCTTCCCAAGGGGGTTGCGCGGTACACGCGCCGCGACCATTTTCCGGACCGCTTCTCCGTCGAGCGCAGATAGCCCATTCGCTCCATCGAATGGAGCAGCGGATAAAGTGCGCCAGGACTCAGTTTGTAACCGTGGTGCGCAAGCTCCTCGATGATGCCGAGCCCGAAGATCGGCCCCTCAACCGCGTGATGCAGAATGTGGAGTCGGATCAACCCGGAGTAAAACCAGCGATCAGCAGCGGTTTCCATGGCTTTGTTATCTCTATTTCGAAACACGATAACGTAGGTCGTTAAATCCCGCAAACCGGACGTTTGGTTCGCACCGCCGCGAAACTTCGATATTCACGACTGAGAGAGCTACCCCTCGGCCGCGCTTGCCGCCGTTTCGCGATAGGCGTCGAGCAGTCCGCCGTCGCCGCGCGGTTCGACGCTCGCGTTCGGCACGGCGCGGCCATCACTGGCGGGCTAGGCATCTCGTCGAGTGTGGCAGAGTTGCGTGACTAGGCCCGGAGGGTAAGTCGATGAGTGCGCGCGAACACCGTTGAAAAATCGCCGTCCGGCTGTGACACCGACAAGGCGCGGCGGTATTGGGTTCGTAGGCGAGTTTCCTCGGAACTCCAAACTCGGCGGCAACGTCCGTTTGCCAAGCTACTGTGGCCAATGCAAAGCTGCTTCAGTTGGAAATATCCCGGCTGAAACAACGCCATGGCAAAGCGCCGTCCAAGCCCCCTCTGCGGATGCTCAATCGTCCTTCTGGCAGTAACGCTATCCGGCCTGTGCCCGCTTCGCGCCGATGCGGCGCCGCCCAAGGTCATGAAGCAGGCCGCGAAACATTACTTTCTCCCCGGACCGGCCCAGTCGCATACCTTGACGGTAATGGCGGGGGGTCAGGCCGAGAACGCAATAATCGTGATGACGGAAGCGGTCGCGGTAAAGGAGACCGGGCCGAAGCAGACCGTCGCCAAATTCGGCGAGGTTTACGAGTTCGTGCCGCCGTTCATCGCGGTCAGGGAAAACCAGCCCACCGAGCTTACCTTCTGGAATCTTCAGCCCGACGACGACCACGATTTCATGCTCGCCGACCCGGATTCCAACGTGCTGATGTACGTGGACTTAAAGCCGCTCACCCGCAATTCGTACGTGTTCACCTTCCACAAGCCCGGGCTTTACAGCTTTTACTGCGCGATCCATCAGCCCGAGATGAGCGGACAGATTCTCGTTCTGCCGCGCGGCGAAAAGCCGTAGCTCGCGGACGCGGCGGAGCGAAATCACGCGCCGCCGCGCTCATCCCGCAGTCTGGATTCGCTTGATGGCCTCGCGAAGGCGCGCGACCGTGCGTTTCTTTCCGAGCACCGCGACGACCTCGCAAATTCCCGTTTAGACCTCTTTATCGATCGCGTACTGTCAAGGACCGGCCTGGCATAGATGATGGACGGCTTCATCAGATTCTCGTGGCTTGTGCCTGAGCAAGCCTTTCTCCTTACAAAACCGCCGCACAACGCCTTTCGCCAGGCAGCCCGAAACGCCATGGCCCTAGGGGCCTTTGCTTGGAAGGTAAAGTGTGAGCGAAGCGATTACATGAAGCTGAACGTGGGGAACCGGCCCGTAATTTCGCTTCCGGGTGGGTGCTCGTCCAGGAAAAGCGGACCGCCGTACGAACCGTGATCCCTGAGAAGGCATACCTGATCATCCTTGCACTGATTGCGGGAGAGCGGATTTTTGAGCTTATCCTCTCGTGGCGTAACGCTCGGTGGGCATTCGCGCGCGGCGCGGTTGAAGTTAAACAGCGACATTATGCTTTCATGGTCGCATTCCACTCTCTCTTTCTCATCTCTTGTGCGACTGAATCCGTGCTGCGGCAACGCACTTTTCCTGCGATCGTCGCGTGGGGTGCGCTTGCCTTTGCGGTCCTCGCCCAGGCGCTGCGATATTCAGCCGTCTGGACATTGGGTCATCGCTGGAACACAAAAGTCATTGTCCAGCCGGGCGAGGAACCGGTAACGACGGGTCTCTACCGCTGGATTCGGCATCCGAATTATTTGGCGATCGTGTTGGAAATGGTTGCGATACCAATGATACGGGGAGCATGGATCGCGGCGCTCGTGTTTTCTGTGGTCAATCTGCCGCTGCTGGCTGTCAGAATATCGGTTGAAGAAAGAGGGCTCGGCGAAGCATACGCAAAGGCATTCGCGTCGCGGCCACGCTTCATCCCGAAGCTTTCTGTCGATACTCGGGACTCCAAACACACGTAACGCCTCGCGCCTTGGGCGGCTCACGACCGAAGCGACTGTACTGCAAAACCGGCGAAAGATTTGGTAGCTGGCGCGCAGGTCTC
>JAJYYI010000012.1:0-5586 GCA_021801125.1 Deltaproteobacteria bacterium
TGACTGGCGAGCGAACGGAGCTACGGTTTCGGGGGATCGGTGAACTATGATTCGTGTCGAGCGCATCGGCCACGTGGTACTGAACGTCCGCAACCTTGAGCGTTCACGCCGTTTTTATGAAGGCGTGCTTGGCCTTAAGGTCATGGGTCAAGTGCCCGAACTTCAGATGGTGTTTTTCTCCTGTGACGGGATCAACCATCATGACCTGGCGATCAAAGCCGTCGGCGCCACTGCCCCAGGGCCGCATCCGCGGGACGTCGGAATGCTCCATGTGGCTTTCCGCCTGCCCAGTGAAGACGACCTTAAGGCTGCCTATCGCGCGCTCCACGCGCAGGACGTCGTGGTGCTGGGCACCGTAAATCATGGCGTCAGCAAGAGCATCTATATCCTTGACCCAGACGGAAACCAGATCGAGCTTTACTGCGACAACCCGCCTGAGGACTACATCGGGATGGCCAATCCGTACGCCGGCCGCGAGCCGCTTGATTTGACGTAACCAGGTTCGGCTCTTCCCCATGGAGTCTCAACCACTCCATCCCGCCACAGCCCCGAGCTATCTCGACATCTTCAGCACTGTCGTGCAGCCGACTTTTCTTCCTGCGTCGTAGCGACGGGCCGGGCGCTGCCCCACCCAAACTGGAAGAAAACGACGTGGGCCAGAAAAAAATCAGCCAAAGCCGTAAAATGCGTAAAAGAACAGCAGATCGAACCCGCGGTGGGAATCGAGACCTCGCCCTACAACCCCTACTTTTATTCACATGCTCGCATTTTGCACAGTCGCCTTGACCGCGTTGCCCCGAGCGTAAGCAGTTTACAGCGCTTAGTTGCGCCAATCAGTTGCTAATTTCCGCCGTCGTTCACCGGCATCATAATTGCTGATCACTTGGGGATGTGTAACAAAAGATGCACGTCCCATGTGCATCTCGCGTTGAGTTTTTGCGTTACGATGCGCTGACCAGGCTACCAACTTCGAGCTTCGTTGCGTTCTACAAAAAGAATCTCCGCGAACAACTTTTGTACACTCGGCGCACTCAGGCCATTTTCGGCGGATGGCTTAAGCACCCTTAGGCATTCAAAGCACTCCAGCGCGACGGCCACTAGAGAGGCGCATTCTCGCCTAACTCTGCCAAACATTAATTGAATTAATCATTGGTTTAGAGCCTCAAGCCGCATAAGCGGTGGGACAAGACTATGACGATGGAGCTCAAGATCATCAGCATGGATGAGCGCAAGCGGATTGTCCTGATTGCGCACGATAACTGCAAAACCGATCTTTTGGACTGGGTCGCATACAATAGGGAAACTCTCGGCAAACATCATTTGTTCGCTACTGGCACAACGGGTGAGTTAATAGCTCGCCAAACCGGCCTCGAAGTGAATCGCTTTCTGAGCGGGCCGTTGGGCGGCGACCAACAGGTCGGCGGATCGATCGCCGAGGGTAGAATGGATATCGTTATCTTCTTTTGGGATCCTCTGGAGCCGCAGCCACATGACGTGGACGTTAAGGCTCTCCTTCGAATCGCCGTTGTCTACAACGTCCCCATCGCATGTAATCGCGCAAGCGCCGATTTTTTGCTATCCAGCCCGCTCATTTCACAGCCATACGAACGTCTGCTGCCGCTCTGGCGATTTAGGAACGGCTTTCACGATTAGGCCAACCATTCGCGATTGCCTATGGGAGGTGCGCAATACTGCATTTCCCTTGGACAGCCTCAGAGTCGACTACCAGCGCCGATGCTCATTAATGGCTAATAGGAATCACGAAGTTCTCGAGAATTCCTCACTAAAGCGGCGCTTGTCTGGCCGGGGCAGCGGGGAGCGAGAGCTCTACGTCAGGCCCCTTCGTGACGTGGCCTATTTGACGGCGAGCCCATTCTCCGGACGGCACGTCTCGAGCGCAGGGCGAATGCCATTTTTCCAATAGAACGTTCGGGCCCAGGTGGCACTAGTCCCCCTCACTCTCGACGAGACTTTCGTTCCCGTCGACAGACCAGTCGCGCTCGCCACGCCGGAGGTCGTTACTCCCAGGCTTCGTCTTCGGTCTGCCAGCCGCAGTGCGAGACGGAGAGATTATTTTTTCACGACATCGTCGCAATAGCAGTTGCTAGTAGAAAAGTCGACGAACTCACACGGCCGGTTGCCCACGGTTCTCGCCCCGTGACCCGGCGTTAGCTTCATCACGCCGCCGCCCCGGAACACTTCTCCGTAGCCGTTATCCATGCGAATTGCGATCTCTCCCCGAAAGTACTTAGGCAACGTGGGGCAAGAGGCAGCTGTTCGTGCCTGCATAGGGCTTGAGGCCATGTTGACCATTTAGCGCCGACCCCGAATGTAACTTTCGTCACCTAGACAGCATCTAAGCTCACCGTCTGCTTAAACATGTCGCCCTGAACATCCTTTGGTGCCTTATCCAGAAGCGCCTTTTGCATATTTGGCAGAGACCTCGTTCGTTTACTCCTTGCTTCACAACCCTCGCAGGCCGGACAAGGCTCGACGCGCGCGAGTTTGGCAACCGGTAGATGGGGAGCGCCAGGCGAGGATTTGCTTTTGAAGCACGTGTTTGTCGACCTGCCGGGCAAATCGGAAGGCTGATGAGTCATCACAATCCTATTCTGCGCTGAGCCTGGAATATATTACTTGCACAACGCAAGTAATCTGTTACGATACGCGAGTGCTCAAGAACGTGAACTCGAACCGACGATCGGCCTGTCCGGTGAGCACTTCCCTTGAGATCCTCGGCGATCGCTGGTCGCTGTTAATCGTGCGCGACTTAATGATTCGCGGGTTCCGGACCTTTAAGGATTTTCTGGAATCGGGCGAAGGGATTGCCACGAATATCTTGGCGAGCCGCCTGAAAGGACTCAAAGCAAGCGGGATCATCAAGGCGGAGATTGAGGCAACAGACCAGCGCAGGTTGAACTACCGCTTGACTAAGAAAGGGATCGATCTCGCCCCGGTGCTTTTGGAGTTGTTGATTTGGGGGGCGCGCCATGAGTCGAGCGCCGTCCCGTGCGCTCGGAGCAGGCGCATAGAGAAGAATCGTGAAAAATTTCTTGCTGAAGTTCGACGGCGATGGCGCGAACGCGACGCGACGCCACTGCAGGTTAAAGGACGATGGATTTGGAAATGAGCCGATGCTCGGAAGGCTTGCGGGCTTATCGCATCGACGGCTCTGCGAGCGATAGGCATACATATCGCACAGGCCGCTCAGCACAAGGACTCTAAGCTGTCCGCGCGGAATCCGATGTCAAAAGGGAGCAATGTATGAGCAATGTGCGACTACTGGTTAGGACCCGTAAGGCAGCCTTTATTCTACAGTCTCACGGCAAGCGGCAAAAATGGAGAATTACCGGCCCGCAGTTCGCAGGCTGGGAGACCTACCACATCAACGGATGCCCGGCCGATCCGAGCCGTCTATACGCTTCTCAGTGGCGCGGCTGGTTCGGGCAGGTGATCCAGCGCTCCAACGACGGTGGAGAGACATGGGAAGCACGCGGCGGAGCAATAACGATCTCGCCCGAAGGTTTCCTCCGCGGGGAGAGCAACAGGTTTGTGTACGACACGTCTGCGGCGACAGGCAGACCCCTGACGACCCATCAGTAGTACGACGGCACCCAGCACCCGTGGGAATTCAAGCGCGTGTGGCATCTCGAACCGGCACCTAACGACCCGGACACGGTTTATGCGGGCGTGGAGGACGCAGCCTTGTTCCGCTCGACCGACGGCGGTTATCCCTAGCAGGAACTCCCAGGATTGCGAGGCCATCGGTCAGGGTCCCAATGGGGGCCCGGCGCGAGAGGAATGTGCCTGCATACAATCATGCTGGATGCCAACGATCCGAAACGGATGTTTGTTGCCATCTCTGCGGCCGGCGTGTTTCGCACGAATGACGGAGGGATGCATTGGGAACCGAAGAACCGCGGGCTAAGGTCATCCCACCTTTCCGACCAAGAGGCGGAGGTCGGTCATTGCGTCCACCACGTTGCGATGCACCGCTCGCGCCCGGACGTGCTGTTCATGCAAAAGCACTGGGACGTGATGCGCAGCGATGACGGGGGCGAATCCTGGCGCGAGGTTAGCGGCAATCTGCCGACCGACTTCGGGTTCGTTGTCGGCGTTCACGCGCACGAGCCGCAAACGATCTATGTGGTGCCCATAAAGAGCGAGTCGGAGCACTTCCCGCTCGATGGGAAGTTGCGCGTCTATCGCAGCCGCACCGGCGGAAACGAATGGGAAGCGCTCACCGAGGGCCTGCCGCAGCGCGATTGCTATGTTAACATCCTGCGGGACGCGATGGCCGTGGATTCGCTCGATCCGTGCGGCATCTACTTCGGCACCACCGGTGGCCAGGTTTACCTCTCGGCCGACGCAGGAGACACATGGAAGCCCATCGTGCGAGATCTTCCTCCGGTAGTCTCCGTCGAGGTACAGACGCTGCCGTGATTCGAGTCGTGCTCCCAACCAATCTGTTGAAGCTGGCCGGTCTTGGCGGCGAGGTTCTACTCGACGTGAAGGGCGTCATCTCGCAACGGTCCGTTCTCGACACGCTCGAATTCCACTATCCCGTGCTGCGCGGGTTAATCCGCGACCATGGTACCGAACAGCGGCGGCCATTCATCCCCTTCTTCGCCTGCGGACGAGATTTAAGCCATGAGTCGCCCGACGCCCCGCTCTGCGATGATGTTGCAACGGGAGTGGAGCCCTTTCTCGTCATCGGCGCGATATCGGGCGGGTAAGGCCGCAGCGCCAGCATCCCGAGAGTGCGTTCCTTAAGAGGGATCTCCGGGGATGAACAAGAAGCAAACCGGCGGCGCCGTTTCGCCGCGGGACGCAGCCGCGCAGCATCTGATAACCTAGGGCGTCGCGCCAAGACCGGCAATTCACGCACGACGCACTTCGCCCCAACCGAATCGAGGTTTACACTGCTGTCGGTCGTCTAGCCCAAGCCTCGGCGGGACGTTCGGGCCGTGGATGGTGCCGGACGCGTCGCCGCGATCTTACCCGGCATCCCGGCAAGCCGAGGTGAATCCCAAAATTGAGACAGTTCGAGGGAGCGACGCCCTTTGCCAAGCTTCGATGCAAGATAAAAGCCGCTGGCGGTGAACCTCAGGGGGCCACACGATGAGGCATTAAACCGGCGCAGGACTTGGTGCCTTGAGGTCGCGCGATCGCGGTCGGAAGAATTGGACCCACCTCAGCTTAGCAGGCACACTACGGACCGCGCTTTTGAGCCCGCCAACTTCTGCCGTCCCGAGGCCGGCCACCGTCTGAGTCTGGCGTTCGACCTAGCCGTAGGCGTCCGAGCCGTCCGGCAAGATAACATCGAGCGCAGCCGTTTGGGCTGCACAAGATTTCCTGTCAGCCCGCGGACCGGTCGCCGACGCGTCGCTCCTAGACCTTTGGGAGAATGTCTTCCTTCAGGCGCCGCAGGTCGACCATTGTTTTCGCCGTGGGGACACCCTTGAAAGGCGGCCACAGCAGCGGCATCGTAAGTCCGGCGTCCTTGTATCGCTTGAGGTTTTCCGTGAGCTGTTTAGGCGTGCCCGTCAGGGATGGAGTGAGCTTACCACGCGGAGTTTGATCCGT
>JAJYYI010000012.1:5596-20267 GCA_021801125.1 Deltaproteobacteria bacterium
CTCGTGATATCGAAGAATAACATACTCACGATCTCGAGATTGTCGATAGAGTGCGGACTGCCGGTCCTTTCGAGTTCCTCTTTGATCTCCGACCGCCACCGCGCAACCTCTTCGGGAGTGTCCTGTATCCCAATCCAGCCGGCTAATCCATACTTGGAAATCCGCTTCGCCGCGATCTTCGGAACCCTTAGTCCGCCGAAGAAGATTGGCGGGTGAGGCTTCTGAACGGGCTTTACGCCGAATCCGCACTTCGGAAACGAAGCGAACTCGCCATGATACTCGAAAAGTTCCTGCGTCCAGACGCCTTTCATGATCTCGATCGTCTCGATGACGTGCTTGTTCCGCCGTTCATAGATGTGCGTGGCACTCGCGGCCGCAAACTCCTCCGGCATCCAACCCGTTCCGACGCCGACGTTGATCCTCCCGCCTGCAAGATGGTCCCAGGTCCCGATCTCCGCCGCCAAGACGCCAGGGGCGCGGTACGGCGTGTCAATCACGCTGACGCCTATCCTCACTTTTTTCGTAATAGCGGCCAGATACGGAATGAGCGGCAAGCCATGCAAGAACTCCCCCCTCGAAATCACCGGCAGTGCGGGTGGAAACTCTTTCATGAAGCCGAACGGCTTGCGCAGTTCCTGGCGGTCGGATGCTTCCGGAACCACGATGCGGTCAAGGGTCCAGATGGAATCGAACTCCAACTCCTCGGCGAGATGAGCGAGATCTACGATTTCACTGACGGTTACCTTGTCCCTGAAGTTTGGCAAATAAAGCGCGAGTTTCATTGAGAGTCCCCCTCCTCATCGACAACGTTACGTGTCTGGTACTCGCACGGTCAAGGTCCAGGCGCTCGTATCCAGCCTCCCCAGATCGAGAGATCGAGCGGCGGCGGGCGGCGCGCCGATTGGCAGGCTATGCACGAAACTCCACGGACACCGAAGCGGAACCATCGCGAGGGAGATCCCAACAACCGCCTCGCAACCGGTCGGAAGGTTTTGGCAGGCAAAGTTGGATCGGAGACCAAGCCCCCCAAGTTGTAAGCTGAGCGGCCCGTGGTCTTTTCTTTTGCGGCGCTGCGGTGGTGCGAACCGTCGGTTTGGACCCGTTCGGGTTTGAGGTTCGCGGCTTGCCGAGAAGGCGCGAGTATTCGAAGAAACGATCCGCCAACTTGCCGGGCGGATCAGCCCGCGTATGCTTACCCGCGGTGGCCATGTCCGAAGGCAAGGTAGGCATGAGGCGATCGAAGTACTGGAGGGGGCAAAACGGTCTTGCCGGATCGAGAGCAGGCGCAAAATAGGGCACGGTCCCTCCCGGATCTGCAAAAACCGGGCCGTGCCCATCCGGAAAGGCGTTGAATCAGGCTGGTTTTTGGTTGGTCGGGGCGGCCGGATTTGAACCGGCGACCACACGCACCCCAAGCGTTTTACTAGATTTTTTCCCCATACGCTTCCGTAGCGCTCCATAGCGTTGATAGCATTGCGCGCCAAGGGGTTTACGCATGGGGCAAGCGCTATGGACGCTATCGATGATTACCGAGAGGGGGCACAAAACGGGGCACAAGGGGGCACAAAAAGGGGCACAGTCAAATTCCCCATTTTGGCCGTCGAAATCTCAGTCGATTCTATGGGGGATGCCATGACCTCGAACGAATTATGTAGGGAATTGGAGCAGCGGCTATTCGAGCAGGTCAGCTATTTCGTGCCCGAGTACGCCATCCAGGGCGCGGCCAGCGAAGTCGCCCAGCTCGCGGCGAATTGTCGCGGCGAGGAACTGGGGAGCCTGCCTGCCTTTGCCGTCGACGTTTTGGCCGCCTTGGCGCGCGCCTACAGCAAAGACGTTGGCCGCTGGCCGACCTACCGGCGCATGTTCGGCCAGCGTCCGGCGCCGACAATCGTCGCGTTAGGTCATTTTAGACGCACGTAAGCCAAACGGGCTCACGCGGCGCCACGAAAATCGGACGCACCAAGACCTAGGTCGGCTGCTCAGGACGGCTCCTAGCGCCGTTTCCGTGGCGATTTTTCCGGGCAGGCTAAGCGTCGTCGGGCGTGTTCCATAATGCGCGAAGCGTTTCCACGCGCACGCGCGCGCCGCTTTCGACCAAGCGGTCGAGCAAGGCTTCGCGCTGCTCCAGGCTGAGCGCGTTCAAGTCGGTAGTCGTTAGGTTCGCAACGTTGACTTGGACGTGCGGTCCGGCCGGCAACTCGCCGGCCATCCGCGCCTCGAACTCCAACAGGCGCGCCAATTCGCGGCAGCCTTGCAACGCGGTTCTCTTGTCGCCGTCGCGGGCAGCTTCTTGGGCAAGGCGTCGCGCGAAGTCGGCCAGCTCGGCCAAGCGCTGGCTTAGGCTCATCGCTTCGCGGGCTTCTTGTTGCTTATGCGCGGTCATTAAGCGCTCGGCCACGTGGGACTTGTGGCGGAAAATCGCGGCCGCCGATAACGAAACACGTTTCGCGATGCTTCGTAGGGGCTCGCCAGCGAGCAGCGCTTCGTCGATCTCGCGGCGCCGAACGTGACGGCAAGCAAGGCAAGTTGGCGCCATCTAGACCTCGATGGCGGGACTGTCGAGCATCGCGTCCAGGACTTCGGCTAGCTGGCGAAGAACGCTGGCGCGGTCGCTCGCGGTTTGAGCTACGGTCCACGTCGCGGCAAGCTCGGTTGCGGCAACCCGGAGCAAGCTCAACCTCGCCCAGCGCAAGGCACAGCCGTCGCAGCCGCAGCCTAGTTGGGCATGGGGCATGGGGTTACCCGCGCAACAACCGCGCTAAGCCGTCGTAGGGATTGACCGCTTTGTCGGCAATCTCCCGCGCCGCGTCCGTCAGCCGCTCGCGGGTTGCGCGTCGGCTTTCGGGCTCGGGGGCACTCCAGTTCGCCTCAGCCGTGCCCATACCTATCGCGGTCGGGTCGGTTGTCGCGGGCTCTTGCCCGGCTTGGGCGCGTCGGCGCAAGCGCTCGAAAGCATCTTCCAGGCTGACGGGCGCGATGCGCCTTACCGGCGACGCTTGTCCGCCGTAAAAACTCACGTCGTCGTATGGGTGAAATTTCGTCCGCGCCGCGCTATCGTCGGCGAATCCATGGCAGGCGCAGCTACACTCGGTTTTCATGGAAGCCGCGCCCTTGCTGTAGACGTAGCCGGGGCAAAGCGAATGGGCTTGGTAGTCGCAATCGACTAGCATTCGCCTCGAAGGCTGCAGGGCTTTTTCGATGTTCGAAATTGGCATGGGGTTTACCTCGTTCGCTTAGTTTGTGTCGCCGTCGGACTCGGACTCGGGCGGAAGCAGAATGCATTCGCGCCGCTCGTTTGCCGCGTGTTGCTCGATAAGCTGGCGCAATTCCCGCCGGCATCTGCGCGCGTCTTGCAATTCCTGCTCGCCCAGACTGCCGGCTGCTGAGCCTCGAACTCGAATCGCGCCGTCCGGGCGCACGTGAAACGTCAAGCCGCGCTTCAAAAGCTCCGCGAATAATTCGCGCGCTCTGTTCCGGCGCCAAGTCCGTTCGACCTCTTCCAGCCTCGCTCGCTCGCGGGCCTCGAACTCGGGCCTTTGCGCGGTTATGCGCTCGCGGGCCGTGCGGAAGCTGTCCAGGGCGCGTTCGGCGCGGCTTACGTCGCCGTCGTAAAAAGCCCATTGCGCGGCTTGGAGCGCTTGGGCGCCGGCGGCTTGCAGCGCGGTCCGCTCGGGGTTTGTCGTCGCCGCGTTGACGGCGCGCTCGACCTCAGCGCGTAGGCGGTTCGCTAGGTTGTCCGCGATTGCGTACCTATCGGGTTGTGTGACTAGCATCGTTCGCCTCGTTTCGTTGTGTCGCGCCCGGGCGCCGCGACGGAAGGCAGTTCGCCGCTCCGGCCGTGGGGTGCGGCCGTTGCGCCCGGGCAAATCTTCATAAGCTAGCTCTTCGCGCCTCGCTCCATCGCTGGCGCCTAAGCGCGTGCTCTTCTCGGATGCGGCGCATTTCCGCTGCGTCGATTCGTCCAGCGCAAACGCAACACGCCATCCTTACCTTTGCGTCGTTCACGCCAACCAGGCACTTGCGCCACTTGGCGCAGCTTGGGCAGAGTAGCCACGGGCCTTTGGTCCGCACCTTCAAGCCGGCAAGCTCGACCTCGCGTTCGACGTACTTACGCATCGTCGCCAACCTCGAAGTCGTCTTCGTCGTGTAAAGCGAACGCATCAACGCTGCATTCCGAACACCTTATCGGGTCGCCGCCGTGCGGGCACGGCTCAGGCGTCGAATTCGTGCATATATCATCATCATCGGAAAACGGCTCGAATCCTCGAACCGCACTATCGAAAGCCTTCTCGCAGTAGGGGTTTCGACGGTTCGAGTTACGGTTCGAGTCGTTTTCGGGCACTCGAACACTCGAACCGCTCTTCGAAGCCTCGAGGCGCACCATCAGTTCTCCGACCGTCGGCAACGCGGAAGTATCCGCCGGCAGGGCCTCGCCGCGCACAAGTCGAGTCGGAACGCCACGGCGGGTTTCCAGGTTCTTCAGCCAACCGCCGGCCAAGGCGCGCCTCACGTGATAGTGAACCGTGCTTGCGGCCAAACCCAGTTTTTCCGCCAACGTTTTTTCGGTCACCTCGCTGCCGTCCGCTGGAACAGCCTCGACTAGCCGGCGCAAGGCGGGCGTCGTGCCTTCGCTTACGATGTAATCGAACAGCGGCGCCAGCAATGCGCGCGCTCGACCGTAATCGGCAAAAGTCGCGATGATTCGACCTTGCGGGTCGCGCTCGCGGTTGCGCTGGCCGAGGAAGGCCAGCGTCTTGATGACGGTCAAAAGTTGCTTGTAGTCGCGCCGGATGCGGGTTGCCTTGGTTGGGATCATGCTAGCGAGCACGGCTGCGAACGGAACGATTACCCGCTTCTCGCCATGTTGCGCCAACCAGCATTGGCTAGCGTGAAACGGCGCACAGTCCACACTTTGGGCTTGTGATTCGCCTTGAGCTTCGCGTGCCTCACTCGCCAGGACAGCGGCCGTTTGCTGCGGGTCATCAGGCAGCGTGACGGTTAGCACCCTAGTCGCCATTTGCCGATCTAAGGGCCGAACTCCGGTTGCGATGAAGCCGGTCGGGCCTTCGCGCTCGATGCGGCGCGCCACGAATCGGCCGGTTTCGCTGTTTTTCTCAACCGTTTCGTAGGTCATTCGCGCATCTTCGGCGATGGACCTCAACGCGGAAGCGGCCGGTCCATCGACGGGAATTGAATCGGCCTCAGCTAGAATCACGGTTTTGTGCTCGAAGCTTTCGTCGGTGTATATCAGCGCGCGCGGCGAACTTGCGCTTAGCTTGTAGTAGGCCTCTTCAGGATGCAGCGCGAGCGCAGCGTCAACCGTGTAATTTTTGCCCGTCGCCGATGGCGCCAGAAGATGCAAGTTCAACGGCCGCTCTTGATGGCGCGAAGCTATGGCAATGTACGTAAGCAGCGCCGGACTCGTATCGCCAGCGTAGCCAATCGCCCTTAGCGCGGCCTCGACCAAGGTCAACGGGTCGTCGGCTTCAAGCAGCGCACGGCCGACCTCGTAGTCTGCGATTCGAGGATTCGAGTCGCCAAAAACGCTCGAATCGGCACTCGAATCGCTCGAAGTGCTTCTCGCAGTAGGCCCGGATGCGTCACGGTTCGAGGATTCGAGCCGTTTTCGAGGGGTAGTGTGTGTGCGCGCTTTTTTTACGATTTTGTCGAGCATCGCCGCCGGAATTTTGAAGCGCTTAGCTTCCGGCCGCCGGCGGAAGATGTAATTGGCTTCGCTCAGCCCGGCCAACTCGCGCACAACGTCGTCGAAGCCGGCGGGCGTTTCACCCTCGAATTGCTTGGCGTGCGCGTCCTGCTCGCGAAAAATTTCATCGACGCTTTTCATGATTCGCTTGCAACCTCGCGCGCCACGTACTGGATCGTCGCGTCAACATCGTGCGGGTAAAGTTGGCGCCACGGCAACGGGCAGGGCCTCGCCGTGCTCAACCAGTCGCCAAGCACAAGTTCGAGATTGCCAGCCGTCGGCCGGATACCTTCGCGCGCAAGCTTCGCAGCCTCGATTGTCGCGCGCTTGGTCAGAAGTCCGCGCCAGCTCGCTAAAACGAAAGCGCGGTCGAAGTCGAGGCAAGACGGGCAGCGGCAGTGCAGCGGGCAAGCCGCGTTCATCGCGCGTCCGCCGGTTGAAAAGACTCGGCCAGGATGCGCGCGATTTCGTCGCGCGGGATTCTGACTGCGCGCCCGAGTTTGAACGCCGCGATTCGCCGCTGGCCTACCCAACTGCGAACTGTGACGGGAGCCAAGGACAACTGTCGGGCCGCTTCGATAACCGTGACTAGCTCGCCGCCGTCGCTTTTGATGCTTTCTTTCCCTTTCATTCAAGACCTCGCGCGTTGTATGATGGGGCATGCTATCAAAACTGCGGCGCGCTTCAACGCCATCCGCGCCTCTGGGCGCCACGGGTTTTGACGCTTTCGGGGCCTCTGCGGGCGGGAAAGCGACAAAACGGGGTCAACTTGACGCTTTCGGGCCGCCGCGGGGCTCAAAAGCGCCAAAACCGCCTTCGAGCATCGCGGACTTTGTCGGGTTGGCGGACTTGTTTGCTGACGTAGACTTCGGCGCCATCGATGAGACGACCGCTCGCGCTCGGCTACGCGAGCATCCGTTCTTTTCTGCCGAACTGGCGCCCAGGGAAGCGGACTTTCAGACTGGGGATTCAGCGACGCGCGAAAACGCGCTCTACCACGCCGCGATGGCGATCATCCACGCAACGTTCATCGCCGCGAACCTCAACGAACCGGGGGCCTGCCGATGCTCGGCTTGCGCAAGTCTGTTGATTAGCTCGCCAACGCTTCTGACTCTCAATTCTGCGACGGACCGATGGACCTCGCGCGAAATACCCGTGGTCACGGGATTGCTCGCCGCTTTTCGCGAAGAACTGTTGCGCACGCCGGCCGCGCGCATTCGCCGATGCATGGCCGTGTTCCGTGGCGGCCGCCGTTGCGGAAATATCTTCTTGGCACGCAACTATCGCGGCAAACACCCAAGCGTCGCGTGCTGCGCGGCGCATGCGCGCCTGATCCGTAGTAAACGGTCTTACAACCGGCGCAGGGGGAAGTAACATGCTGTACAAACGGGGACAAGTCTGGTGGTTTCGTTTTCGCTTTCAGGGCCGGCTCATCCGCGAATCGACGCACTCCAAAAACCGGAACATCGCCATCGCGGCCGAGCGCGCGCGTCGCCGCCGCCTCGAAGAAAGCAGGGCCGGGATCGCTCGCCGCGAGAAGCCAGTTTTGTTCGCGGTCGCAGCCGAGCGCTGGCTTGCCGGCAAAGTCGCATTGACGCGCCTCGGGCGCGCCTACTACGCACAATACGTGCGCAAGCTCACCCGGGAATTCGGACATCTCCTCGCGCCAGATATCGACGCGGGCGCGATTGCGGCCTTACAGCATAAACGGCAAGCAGAAGGTCTTTCGGGGCGACAAATCAATTGCGAAGTCGCCACGCTGCGCGCCATTTTGAAGGATGCCGGGCTATGGGCGGCCATCGCGCCGCGCGTGAAGATGCTGCGCGAGCGCACAGATACCGGCCGCGCGTTTTCGCTCGAAGACGAACAGCGCCTTCTCGCGGCCGCCGCGCAAAGCCCGTCGCCTTCACTCTATCCGTTCCTTCTGTTCAGCTTAGATGCAGGACTCCGGCCGGCGGAAACGCGCGCGCTTCGACATTCCAACCTTCGGCTTGTTTGGCGCAACGGGATAGTCGAGGGGGGCGACGTTGTGGTCGGCGCCTCAAAGACTGAAGCCGGAAGCGGCCGCGTCGTCCCCTTGACGCGCCGGCTTTGCGGCGCGCTTACTCTGTGGCTTTCGCGCTTCCCTGACGCGCCGGCGGACGCCTACTTGTTCCCGTTCCATCGGATAGGGTTCGCGGGTCACGCCCGGGCGCCGCATGTCTGGGCCGTGGATTTTGGCCGGCCGATGGGCGCATACAGCCACAAGCGCGCGTTTGATAGCGTGCGCCGCCGGACCGGCCTCAGTTACCGTCTTTATGACGCGCGCCATACCTTCGTCACGCGGCTGGCCGAAAATCCGGCCGTCAGCGAAGAAACCATCCGCCAGCTCGCCGGCCACGTCAGCCCGCGCATGCTCGCCCGCTATTCGCATATCCGCGCCGACGCCCGGCGGGCGGCCATCGCGGCGCTCGAAGCGGGCACAAAAACGGCCTTAGCGGATCGAGAGGGGGCACAATTTGGGGCACAGTCGCTTTCGGAAACGGGCGAACGCTGTTTTGCCAAACCCGAAAAAGCCTTGAATTAGCTAGGGTTTTGGTTGGTCGGGGCGGCCGGATTTGAACCGGCGACCACACGCACCCCAAGCGTGTGCGCTACCAGGCTGCGCCACGCCCCGACCGCTGATCGTAGCGGCGTCGCCGCTCAAAGGTACTCAGCGTGTCGCCATAGTATAGTTGCCGACGCGGGAAAGTGATACCGCCTGTCCCGCTCTATCGGGACACCTGCCGCTTGCGCGTGTCGTGAATCGAGGCCGACCATAGCGAACTCATCGCGGGCAAGCCTTCGGCGCGTCCAACGCGATTTACGGAGAACCAAGGACCGCGCGGAGCAGGCAAGCAGGTGAGGCGCTTGGAACGTGCGAGCCTTAATGAGGTTTGGCTGCCGCGGGCGGATTGTTCCGAGACTACTTGGCCGCTTTTTTGGCGGCGACGCGCGGGCGCCATTGCACGAACGCGCGCAGGTCCACGGCGAACGACCACGCGTTGGGCGGCTGATTGATCAGGTGCACGATCTCGTCGCAGATCGCATGCGGCGAGACAAAGTGAGACGGGTCCGTATCGGGCGCCGCTTCGCGCACACGCGGACTATCCACCGCCCCATCCACATCGAGAGTCGCGGCGTGCACCCCGCGATGCATGTACTCATACGCCAACGAGTGCGCCAACTCGCGCTGCGCGGACTTCGACGCATTGTATGCGGAAAACATCGCCGGCCCGCCGCGACTCTCCGAGCCGAGCACGAAAATCACCACCCCGCCGCCCCGCTCGGCCATCCCGTCGGCCACCGCCTGCGCGCAAAAGAAAGGCCCGTAGGCGTTGACCTTGAGTTGAAAGTCAAACTCATCCTCGGTGATCTGCGTGAAGGATTTGCGCAAGAACGCGCCGGCGTTGTTGATTAGTACAGTGATCGGTCCCAGCTCGCGCTCGATTAACTCCGCCGCGGCAAACACCTGCTCGCGTCTGGAGACGTCCGTGGGCGCGACCAGTGCAACTCCGCCTTCCCTACGGATGAGCTCGGCGGTTTCGTCGAGTTGCGATTTGGTGCGCGCAAGAAGTCCCACTGCGAACCCCTCGCGCGCGAGCCTGAGCGCGATTTCACGACCAATTCCACGTCCGGCACCGGTAACCATTGCGACCTTGCTGTGAGCCATGGATGGCATCTTACTGCCCCTGGGTTTTTTGTAAAGCCGCACCCGCCAAGCCGAAGACCCCTACCACGTCTAGCGGTCTGCCCCGCTTCCACCTCGGCAAGAGGCGGGAACCATCGCCGAAGGCGATCAAAAAGGGTATCCCGAGACGGTTTAGCTCGCGCCATGAACGAAAGGGGGGCGAATCAGTTCCATACCGAGTGGCATCGCGCTACGGGCGGTTGAAACCTTGGACCAGAAGCACGGGCGTGTTAAGCTTTAACTAGGGAGAATTCGCTAGACGGCAGCGGGCTCTTAAATTCGAGTTGTGCGAGCTCGCGGAAAAGTGCAGAGGCTACAACTTTCGGGAGCGAACGAGGCCTATGCGATAGGGCGCGCGGCGGTTGACAACGGGGGTTACGACGGCGCCGTTGACGCGCTTGCGAAAGTGTCTGGGGGAGGGTCGACGGTGGGGCCGATTTAGCCGCGATGCTGGTAGCGATAGACGTTGGCAACACACACACGGTAATCGGCCTTTACCAAGGCCGGCACTTAGCACATCACTGGCGTATCGCTACCGACAGGCTTCGGACCTACGACGAGCATCGCGCCCTTTTGGGCGTCCTGCTCGCGGAAGCCGGTTCGCCATCGTCTCTTCGTCCCGAAGGCGTCGTGGTTGCCTGCGTGGTGCCTCCCCTGGAGGCGACCATCGAGAAACTGGCGCGCGATTACTTCGGCCGCGAGCCGCTGATGGTGGGGCCAGGGGTTCGCACCGGGCTTCCGATTCTGTACGAAAACCCCAAGGACGTCGGAGCGGACCGTATCGTCAACGCAGTCGCTGCATTTGACCATTTTCGTTCGGCGTGTATCGTTGTTGACTTCGGCACCGCAACGACTTTTGATTACGTCACCGCGCGCGGTGAGTACGCCGGCGGCGCAATAGCGCCGGGTCTGGGAGTCTCGATGGAGGCGCTCGCCGCTCACGCGGCGAGGCTGTTCCAGGTCGAGTTGACGCGCCCGCCGGAAGCGGTCGCTCGAACCACGGTGCATGCGCTGCAGTCCGGGTTGGTCTTCGGCTATAGCGCCCTGGTGGACGGCCTGGTGGAGCGCATCCAAAAGGAGCGCGGCGAGCACGCCCGCGTGCTGGCAACCGGCGGCATGGCCGCGTTGATCGCGCGCGAGTCGGCAACTATCGAGGAAGTAGACGAATTTCTGACGCTCAAGGGCCTGCGGCTGATCTTTGAACGCAACCGCCACGCCGAGAGCGGTCCTTAGCGGAGGGGGCAATGGCTGGAACCGTGATGGGTAGCGTTGGGCGCGTGGTCAGCGACTCGATGATCGGCCTCAAGCTCCCAGACTACACGCGCCACTCCAATCTCGTAATCACGGTTCTCGGGCAAAACCCAAGTTCCTTCACCGGTCCGGGCACGAACACATACATCATCGGCAGCGGACCGCGCCGACTTATGCTCGATACCGGGCAGGGCGTCGAGGCGTACGCGGGCCTGCTCGAAACAGCGCTGCACGAACTTGCGGGCGGCGCCTCGATCAACGACATCATTTTAACCCACGCGCACATAGACCACATCAGCGGCGTGGGTCAGGTGCGCGCCCGCTTCGGCGACCTTAAGGTGCGCAAGATGCCTTGGCCGGAAAGCGACCGCGCGGCAGGAGTGACGGTTACGCCGATCGGGGACGGCGCGGTAATTGGGGCCAACGGCGTGACGCTGAGAGCGATTCATACGCCGGGCCATTCGCCCGACCATTTATGCTATTACCTAGAAGCTGAACGAGCGCTGTTCAGCGGTGACGTGGTTCTTGGCGCGGGGACAACCGTCATTCCGGACGACTACGGGGACCTTGCGCAGTACATGGATTCGTTGCGCAAGCTGCTCGCGATGGATATCGAGGTGATCTACCCGGGCCACGGTCCGGCGATCCGCAACCCTCACCAAAAGATCCGCCAGTACATAGAGCATCGCATGCTGCGCGAGAGCCAGATCGTGCACGCGCTCAAGGACGGACCTCGCACGGTCATGGAGCTGGTTCGGGGAATGTACGCTGACGTCCCCGAGCATCTTCATCAGGCCGCGGCGAGTTCGGTGCGTTCGCATTTGAAAAAGCTGGAACGGGAACGAGTCGTGACGAAGCAGGCAGATGACGGGCGTTGGATTTTACGCTAGGGGAGCGCCTGCTCATCTCCGGCGCTCCCAGTTCGTTGCCGCCACGGCGGTTGCGGCTGTCTTTTTCGCCGTCGCGCCAGTGTTCGCGGAGAGCCTGGGATCCGCGCGATTTAGCCGCGATGAAAGCCCGTCCGACTGCATGAGCGATTGCTCGCGCGTGCCTGTCGCTGCCGACAGCACCAAGGTCGCCTTCAATGCGGCAACGACCTCGCAATCAGCCGACCCGACAGCCGCGATCGAAATACCTCAAGCGGCTTCGCCGCCCCCGCCCGGGCCCCAACCCGAGGGGCCGTCTCCGGTCGAGTCATCCCTGCCCAACCCAGTGGAGCAGCAACCGCCCGAACAGGTTGCGCCAATCAATCTGCCGCCGGTCGCTACGCTGAACGAATTCCTGATGAACGGCGACTACACCTCGATGCTCGGGGTGCAGGTGCGCGAGGCTACCTCTTCGCTAAACAGCGGCGGCGAGGTGGAAGGCTTGGCCGTGGAAGCGGTGACGCCGAACAGTCCGGCGGCACGCGCGGGAATCCTGCCGTATCGGGCCGCCACCCATTACGTCATCGACGGCGTCTTTGCAGCGGCGTCCTTCGTGTTCCCGCCGGCGATGCTCTTTCTCGTGGTTGCCGACCAAAGCCGGATAGGAACCTCTTTTGATTTGATAATCGGCGTGGACGGCGTGCGCGTGACAAACATCCTGGAGTTCGACGAACAGGTGCGCAACAGCAAGCCCGGAGACATCGTTTATTTGAACGTAGTGCGCAAAGGACGCCGTATCCAGATACCCGTTGAAGTGCCGCGCGCTACCGTTACCGCGAATAAGTAGGCGCTCTCAGGACAGCGTTAGCACGCCTTTACTGCACGGCTCTCCATAAGTTAGACTTCGGTCGTGGTGCAAGCCCAGGATTTAATTCCGGGCGAATGCGGATTGGTGTGAGATTCGGGCTTCTGAGCGAAGCCCTCGATAATTACTTAGGTTAGGCCGCCTGGATCCGACAGGACCGGGACTGCCGAGCGTTAGGTGCGTGGTTTTGCGCGCTGGTGCGGCTTTCCGGCGGGGCTGTCGTTTTCAGGACAGCCCCGTTTCCTTTTAGGGAGAGCGCGATGCGAGACAAAGTTCGCGTGCCAGATCTTTTGCGGATGAAAGCCGAGCGCCGGCGTATCACGATGCTCACGGCCTACGATTATCCGTTCGCCCGCATCTTCGACACCGCCGGAGTCGACGCCTTGCTAATCGGCGACAGCGTGGGAATGGCCGTGCAGGGGCAGCAGAGCACGCTGCCGGTGACGGTCGAACAGATTATCTATCACACGCAGATGGTGGCGCGTGCGCGCCGGCGTGCTCTGGTGATCGCCGACATGCCGTTTCTCTCCTACCAGGCTAGCCAGGAGCAGGCGTTGCTCAACGCGGGTCGACTCATCAAAGAGGGCGGCGCCGAGGCTGTCAAACTGGAGGGCGGCGCGGCTATCGCGCCGACCGTGCGCCGCCTGACCGAAATCGACGTGCCCGTAATGGGCCATATCGGCCTCACCCCCCAGTCGGTGCATCGAATGGGTGGTTTCCGCGTGCAGGGACGCGGCGGCGCGCCCGGCGTACGGCCGCGCGAACTGCTGCTCAAGGACGCAATTGCCCTGGAAGAGGCCGGGGTGTTCGCTATCGTGCTCGAAGCCATACCGGCGCAGCTCGCCGCCGAAATAACTGCTCAGGTACGGGTGCCTACGATCGGGATCGGCGCCGGACTCGCCTGCGACGGCCAGGTCCTGGTGATGCATGACCTGTTGGGGCTTGGCGCTTGCGAGCCTCCGAGGTTTGCCAAGCGTTACGCGGCGCTATGGCAGGATGCGAGCGAGGCCGCAAGTAGATATCTCACTGACGTTCGCGAAGGCCGCTTCCCGGGCCCGGAACATTCCTACCAGGAGTAACCGCCGTGCGCTCGGCACATGCCCGATGTAAGGGTTTACGTCGCCTAAGCGCCGTTCGGCCCTACCCCGCCCCACTGCATCTTCGGTTTCGCGACCGTGCGGTCGCGCGTCGCGCGACCGCATTGGTAAGCCGGGCCGCGCCGAACGGCAATGGACCGGACAGGAAAGGAAGCTGCCAATGGAAATAATCCGCGACGCACGCCAGATGCAGCAATGGGCTGACAGCGCCCGTATCGCGGGAGAAAAAATCGCCTGCGTGCCGACGATGGGCTATCTGCACGAGGGCCATCTGAGCCTGATGCGCGAAGGGCGCCGACGCGCGAGCAAATTGGCGGTTTCAATCTTCGTCAACCCCGCACAGTTCGGACCCAACGAAGATCTGAACTCCTATCCGCGCGACTTCGAACGCGACTGCGCGTTGATGGAGACCGTACCTGTTGACGTTGTTTTCGCGCCAACACCGGCGGTGATGTACCCGCCTGGCTTTCAAACCTGGATCGAGGTAACCGAGATCACCCAGGGTCTCTGCGGGGCGCGTCGCCCGGGCCATTTTCGCGGGGTCGCCACCGTGGTGGCGAAGCTCTTCAACATCATGAAACCCCATCTGGCCATTTTCGGCGAAAAGGATTATCAGCAGCTTCGTACAATCGAACGGATGGTGCGCGACCTGAATTTCGACGTTGAGATCCTCGGGATGCCGACGGTGCGCGAGAGGGACGGCCTGGCGATGAGTTCGCGCAACGCGTATCTGTCACCCGAGTGGCGAACGTCCGCCCTGGCGATCAGTCAGGCGCTGAAGGCGGCCGCTGGCCGGCTGGCGCAAGGCGCGACGCACGCTCGCGAGCTCAGAGAAGCGGCACAGGCGACGCTTCATGAGGCCAACGGCCTGAACGTACAGTACCTGGAAGTGGTCGACGCGCTGACGCTTAAGCCGGTGGATCGGATTGAGGCGCCGGTCTTAGTCGCTATCGCAGCGTTCGCCGGCTCCACGCGCCTTATCGACAACTGCGTGCTCACGCCGCCCGTTCGGCATCAACGACCCCCACGGGCTTGATCCCGTCCAAAGGTATCGACGCGCCGACCCCGCTTCCAATGAAAAATCGGCCACGGCCAAATCTCCGGCTCTGGACGGCGATCTGACCGCGGCGCAACCCAGACGAACAGGCCAGGAGTGCCGAAGTCGGCTCAGTAGTAGTC